>DASSSM010000025.1:0-13134 GCA_035708425.1 Pseudolabrys sp. | reverse complement strand
TGGGCGCCGCAATGCCGTATGGCCGCGATGCCGAGATCTATGGCGAGAACGAGCCGGCGGACTACGTGTACCGTGTTATCAGCGGTGCGGTCCGGACCTACAAGGTCCTTGGCGATGGACGCAGGCAAATCGGTGCGTTCTACCTGCCCGGTGACATCTTTGGGCTTGAAACGGGCGACGAGCATTCGTTTTCGGCTGAAGCGATCAGCGACGCGAAAATTCTCGTCGTCAAGCGCAGTGCCCTGCTGGCACTGGCAGAGCGCGAGAGTGAGGCAGCGCGCCAGTTGTGGGCGGTAACCGGCCAGGAGCTGCGGCGCGTCCAAGACCACATTTTGCTGCTGATAAAGACTGCGAAGGAGCGGGTGGGCAGCTTTTTGCTGGAAATGGCCAAGCGTCACCCGGGCGGCAACGACGTCGAACTTCCAATGTCGCGACAGGACATTGCCGATTATCTTGGACTTACGATCGAAACGGTTTCCCGTACGCTGACCGAGCTTGAAAATTCCGCATCCATCAAACTCGCGAGTGCACGACATATCGTATTGCGTAACCGACGAGCGCTGGGCGTGCTCAACGGCTAGCCGTCGCATCGTTAGATGTACCGGAAAGGAACGGTTTCGGCATGATGAACCGAAATCGTTCCTTGCGCGTGTAAAAAATCGTCTTGTCTTAGCGGTTGACCAAGGTCACGGATTTGACCACGAAAGTGTGCATGGTGCCGTTGGCATCGCTGATTGAAACATATTCCCCGGGCAAAAATGCATGATGCCCAAACATAAAGCCTGCCTCATCGTCGTCATCACGCGCGACATTGTAGTCAATCACCCAACGGCCATGCTCGGTGCCGCCTGCCTTGTGCGTCAGCAAGCCGGTCCTATCGTCCTCTCCGGGAGAAAAATGCCGGACGCTGCATGCGGCGCGGTGCGTCTTCCACGCGGCTAAGTCGATATGGCCATTACTGTCGAGTGGAGCAACGAGGTCATAACCGATCTGATTCGACCCATTTGGAAAGTCCTTGGATCGGGCTAAAGTCAGCGCAATGCGTTTCAATGTGGCGGTCATGATCCATCTCCTAGATATTCTTGCAATATGATGGAAACAAAAGCGGCAGTATTGATAGAGGTCAAGGTCCGTTGCTGTGTATTTTAAATAGATATCAGTCCTGCTATTGGGGCGAATCCGTGCGCACCGAGCTTCTCAATAAAATTCATGTCGGCCGCTATTTCGTGGCGCTCGCTGTTTGCAATCTGTTTGTTGTTGCGAGCGCCTATGCGCAAATGGACCCCCGGCAACAAAGGGGCTTGACCCTGGCGAAGGCAAATTGCGCGCCCTGTCACGCGATCGACAAGGTAGGTGCAAGCCCGCTCAATCTGGCGCCGCCGTTCCGGGAACTTCACAATCGCTATCCGGTGGAATCACTTGAAGAAGCGCTCGGTGAAGGTATTGTCACCGGCCATCCGAATATGCCCGAGTTCCGGCTTGATCCCGGTCAAGTCGGCGATTTGATCAGCTATCTCAAATGGCTCGAACGCTAAGTGTGAGGATGTCATGCGCCGACTTGCCTTGTCTCTCTTGCTCCTGGCTGCTCCTGCGGGAACGGGTGCATACGCCGCCGACGCGTTCAAAGGAGAAGCGCTCGCCAAGCGTTGGTGCGCGACTTGCCACATTGTGGCGTCGGACCAGCAACGGGGTACGACACAGGCGCCCCCATTCTCGGCCGTCGCCAGCAAGCCCGACTTTAGCGAGAGGACGCTTGCCTATTTTCTTTTGACGCCTCATCCGCGCATGCCGGACATGAATTTGACACGCAATGAAGCGGCCGATCTCGCGGCATACATCAAAAATCAAAAGTAGCATCCTCGATTTTTTGTGACGGGCGGCCGCATCGTTACGGCGCTGACGGTGCGGGGCTCCATCAAGTTCCATGCGTGGCTTCATGCGTCTACTTTGACCTGCATCAAGGCAGGGCGCCCGCATTAATTGCAGGATTTTTCAAATTTCCGATTGCAGGAGATCCGCCATGAAACCACTTCTGACCTCCGCCGCAGTTCTCGCCATTACCGCAGCGATGCTGGCGACCCCGGCCATCTCGCAAACAGGTGGCAGCGGGCAGGCCAATCCTCCGGCCACCCGCGGCCCGGGCGCGGGTCCTGATTCAGGTCCTGGATCAGGTCCTGGGCCAGGCTTTGGGCCAGGTCATGGCCCCCGCGGTCATGGCTGGGGACGCGGCATGATGATGGGACCGGGCATGATGGGCATGGGCGGCATGGGTGGGATGTGCGACCCGCGCGGCGCGGGGCTCGCCGAATGGCGCATGGAGCGCATCGAACGGCTGATCAATCCAAACGATGCCCAACGTGCCGCGCTCGACAATCTGCGGAATGCATCAGCCAAAGCTGCCGAGATCGTCACTGCGGCCTGCCCGCGCGAGTTTCCGGCCAGCGCGACCGGGCGACTTGAGCTGATGGAGAAGCGTCTCGAGGCCATGCAGCAGGCGATCAGGACCGTGCGCCCCGCCTTTGACGCTTTTTATGCAACGCTTAACGATGAGCAAAAAGTTCGCGTCAATACCAGCGGTCCGCGCCATTGGGGCTGGCACGGCTGGTCACGCGGTGGCTGAAAGAGGCGCTTTGACCTGTATCAATGAAGGCGGGAGGCCCTCCGGCCATAAACTGCCGGCGGGCCTCTCGATTTTTCCTCCAGCCCCAGAACGGACCGAACAGCATGGCGAACGCACTTGCCCACCGGAAAACGATGACGATCGGGGAGGGCGGGTCAGCGCTGACGTTTGCAGCGCTCGCCGTTTTATCGATTGTTGTCGCAGCCAAAGCATATACGCCGGAATACGCGTTCCATGCCTATCTGTTCAGTGCGGCCAGCGTCGCGGCGGTATTTGCCATCGTCAACCGTTACTACGAACGTCCGGTTGAAGCGCCGCCCCTGACGATCGATGGCAAGCCAAATTACAATATGGGGCCGGTCAAGTTTTCGGCGGTTGCCGCCGTATTCTGGGGCATTGCAGGATTTACGGTCGGCCTGATCATCGCACTGCAGCTTGCGTTTCCTGCCCTGAACTTCGATCTGCCCTGGACGACCTTCGGCCGGCTGCGCCCACTGCATACATCGGCTGTGATCTTTGCGTTTGGCGGCAACGTGCTCATCGCGACGTCACTCTACGTCGTGCAGCGGACTTGCCGTGCGCGGCTTGCAGGTGACATCGCGCCGTGGTTCGTCGTGCTCGGCTACAACTTCTTCATCGTCATTGCCGCCACCGGCTATCTCCTTGGCATCACGCAATCCAAGGAATATGCCGAGCCAGAATGGTACGCCGATCTGTTCCTGACGATAGTGTGGGTTGTCTACTTCCTGGTTTACCTCGGCACGATCATGCGGCGGACAGAGCCGCACATCTATGTGGCGAACTGGTTTTATCTCGCCTTCATCCTCACGATCGCGGTCTTGCATCTCGGCAACAATGCCGCAGTCCCGATTTCTCTTTTCTCGCCGAAATCATACATCGTCTGGTCCGGTGTGCAGGACGCGATGGTGCAGTGGTGGTACGGGCACAACGCGGTCGGCTTCTTCCTCACCGCAGGCTTCCTCGGCATCATGTATTACTTTATCCCGAAGCGCTGCGACCGGCCGGTTTATTCCTATCGGCTTTCGATCATCCACTTCTGGTCGCTGATTTTCCTCTACATCTGGGCCGGGCCCCATCATCTGCACTACACGGCGCTTCCAGACTGGGCGCAGACGCTCGGCATGACATTTTCGGTGATGCTGTGGATGCCGTCCTGGGGCGGCATGATCAACGGCATCATGACGCTGTCCGGCGCGTGGGACAAACTTCGCACCGATCCCGTGCTGCGCATGATGGTGGTCTCCGTCGCCTTCTACGGCATGTCGACCTTCGAGGGTCCGATGATGTCGGTGAAGATCGTCAACTCATTGTCGCACTATACTGACTGGACCATCGGTCACGTGCACTCGGGCGCACTCGGCTGGGTCGGCTACATCTCCTTTGGCGCGCTGTACTGCCTGGTGCCGTGGCTTTGGAATCGGCCGCTCTATTCGCTCAAGCTGGTCAATTGGCACTTCTGGATCTCGACCATCGGCATCGTGCTCTACATCAGCGCGATGTGGGTATCGGGAATTCTCCAGGGACTAATGTGGCGCGCCTACACCAGCCTCGGATTTCTCGAGTACTCCTTTGTCGAGACCGTGGAAGCGATGCATCCCTTCTACGTCATCCGCGCGCTCGGCGGTGCGCTGTTCCTGATCGGCGCCCTGCTGATGGCCTTTAATCTCTGGAAAACCGTGAACGCGGCGGTTTCCGCGGCGCCTGCCGATCTCAAGCTGGCTCCGGCGGAATAGGCAGGGGGCACTCATGTCACTCTGGTCGAGACACGCGATCTTCGAGAAGAATTCGATCGTCCTGGTCATCGGCATTCTGATCGTGATCGCGATCGGCGGCCTCGTCGAGATCGTGCCGTTATTCTACCTGAAGAATACGATCGAAAAGGTCGATGGCGTGCGGCCCTACACGCCGCTCGAGCTCGCCGGACGCAACATCTACGTACGCGAGGGCTGTTATCTCTGTCACTCGCAGATGATCCGCCCGCTGCGCGACGAGGTCGAGCGCTACGGCCATTATTCGCTTGCTGCCGAAAGCATGTACGACAAGCCCTTTCAGTGGGGCTCGAAGCGCACAGGGCCCGATCTCGCCCGCATCGGTGGCAAGTATTCCGACGAATGGCACCGCGATCATCTGAAAGCGCCGCGCTCGGTCGTACCGGGCTCGGTCATGCCGGACTATTCCTGGCTGGCTGAGACCAATCTCGACTTCGTCCGTATCGCGGACGATCTGAAAGCGCAGTCGCTTCTTGGCGTTCCTTATACGGCGGAGATGATCGCTAATGCCACCGCTGATGTCGTCACGCAGTCGACCACCGACAGCCCCGACGCGGTCGACATGGCGAAGCGCTACCCGAAATTGAACGCGCGCGATTTCGACGGCAATCCGGCGCGCATCACCGAAGCCGACGCGTTGATCGCCTACCTGCAGATGCTCGGAACGCAGGTCGACTTCAAGCTCTACGACGACAAAGCCAACATCCGGTGAGCGCCATGGATCCAACCTACCGTGCTGTCGCCGAGTTCGCCCAGACCTGGGGCCTCGCTTATTTCGTCATCGTGTTCTTGCTGGTGCTTGTTTACGCGCTCTGGCCGTCGCGCAAGAAGCAATTTGATGAAGCGGCGCGCATTCCGCTGCGGGAGGACTGACCGTGGCCGAAGAACACAAGAACATCGATGCTGTGACCGGCACCGCGACGACCGGACACGAGTGGGACGGACTGCGCGAATTGAACACCCCGCTGCCACGCTGGTGGCTGTGGCTGTTCTACATCACGATCGTCTGGTCGGTCGGCTACTGGATCGTCTATCCGGCCTGGCCGCTGTTGACCAATTCGACGCAGGGCGTGTTCGGCTACCACACCCGGACCGCGCTCCTTGAAGATCTCGATGCGCTCAAGCAGCAGCGTGGCCCGATGATGGACAAGCTCGCCGGCGCATCGCTCGCCGAGATTGCCGCCGATCCGCAGTTGCTCGACTTTGCCCGGGCGCAGGGCCGGGTCGCCTTTGCGGATAATTGCGCGCCATGCCATGGCGCGGGCGGTGGCGGCGCCAAGGGCTATCCCAATCTCAACGACGATGAATGGCTATGGGGCGGCAAGCTTTCGGATATCGAGCAAACGATACGATTCGGCGCGCGCGCCGGCGACAACAAAGGCCGCGCCGGCAGCATGCCTGCTTTCGGCCGTGACAATATCCTTAAGCCAAACGAAATCTCGGCGGTTGCGGATTTTGTTCGTTCGCTCTCCGGTCTCTCCACCGAGCCGGGTGCGAATCTCGGCCTCGGCAAAAAAGTCTACGCCGACAATTGCGCGGTCTGTCATGGCCCCGAAGGGAAGGGCAACCGCGAAATGGGCGCTCCAAACCTGACCGACAAGATCTGGATGTATGGTTCCGACAAGGCAACCATCGCTCAGGGGATCGAGAACGGGCGCGGCGCAGTGATGCCGAACTGGGGCGGCCGCCTGAGCGAGCCGACCCTCAAGGCATTGACAGTCTATGTGCACACACTCGGCGGCGGAGAAAAATGACCGCGCATGCCACCATGTCGCTTGAGCAGCCGGCGCCCGGGGCGCCGGCTCTTGCGCATTTGGTGAAGGAAGCGGAACTCGGTGGAGAGCCGCCGGAAGACGATATCCCGCTCTATGCGCCGCGCCGCAAGATCTACCCGCAGAGCGTCCACGGCACGTTCCGCAATATTAAATGGGCGGTTTTGGTCGTCACGCTCGGCATCTATTACCTGCTTCCGTTCGTGCGGTGGGATCGCGGCCCCAACGCGCCCTCGCAGGCGGTTCTGATCGACTTTCCAAACCGGCGGTTCTATTTCTTCTTCATAGAGATCTGGCCGCAAGAGGTCTATTACCTAACCGGCCTGCTCATTCTCGCTGCGATAGTGCTGTTCCTGATGAATGCCGTCGCTGGCCGCATCTGGTGCGGCTATCTCTGCCCGCAGACGGTGTGGACCGATCTCTTTTTTGCCATCGAGCGGTTCGTCGAGGGTGACCGGCGCGAGCATATGCAGCGCGATGTCCGCAAATGGACGGCCGGCACCTATGCACGCAAAGGGCTGAAGCACGTCTTGTGGCTGATGGTCGCCTGGTGGACCGGCGGAGCCTGGGTTCTTTATTTCTCCGATGCGCCGACTTTGGTGAAAGACCTTGCGACGGGGCAAGCCCCGCTCATTGCCTATGCCTGGATCGGCATTCTCACGGTGACGACCTATTCACTCGCCGGCCACATGCGCGAGCAGGTCTGTCTGTATATGTGCCCGTGGCCGCGCATACAGGCCGCGCTCACTGATGAATACGCGCTCAATGTGACCTACCGCTATGACCGCGGGGAGCCGCGCTGTTCGGTCAAGAAGGCCGAGCAGCTGCGCTCACAAGCCCAGCCGGCAGGCGACTGCGTCGATTGCCTGCAATGCGTCCATGTTTGTCCGACAGGAGTCGATATCCGCGGGGGCGCCAATCTCGGCTGCATCCAGTGCGGCCTGTGCATCGATGCGTGCGATGCAATCATGAGCAAGCTCGGGCGACCGACCGGCCTGATTGCCTACGATACAGACCTCAACATCAAGCAGCGCATCGAAGGGAAAAAGCCCTTCTACAAGCTCGTGCGCATGCGGACGGCTCTCTACGCGGGCATTATCGCCGTGGTCGGTGGAATCATGATCTACACCCTTGCAACGCGCGACAGCGAGGGCATCAGCATCATCCACGACCGCAACCCGATGTATGTGCGGCTGTCCGACGGTGCGCTTCGCAACGGCTATACCATTCGCATCGTCAACAAACGTCTGAAATATCGCGACTTCATCGTGAGCGTTGACGGATTGCCGTCGACCCTCGTCGATTTCGTCGGTCTGCCGCCACGCGCGGATGGCCGGCAGCTCATCACGGTCGGTCCCGATCAAACCAAGGAAGTGCGCGTGGTCGTTACCGACTACAGTGCCACGCCGCCACCGCCGTCGACCTCAATTCTGTTCAAGCTGATCGATATCGATTCAGGCGAGACCGCTGAAATGCGTGATCATTTCTTTGGGCCAGGATGAGAGGTCAACGATGCGCGCTCCTCACGCCCCCCGCGAATTGACCGGCAAGCATGTGCTGATCTGCTTCGTCGGATTTTTCGGAATCGTTTTCGCCGTCAATGCGGTGATGGTGAAAGCGGCAATGTCTACGTTCGGAGGCGTGCAGACCACGAGTTCCTACAGGGCCGGTTTGATGTTCGGGCAGGACGTGGCCAGGGCAGGGCAGCAAGACGCGCTGCATTGGCGGGTCAACGGCAAGCTTTCACGTGATGGTGCCGGCAACGCCGTCCTCGATATCTCGGTACGGGATCCCAAAGGCGTTCCCGTGAACGGTCTCGTTGCGCAGGCACGGCTTGCGCATCCGGCCGACGAGCGGCGCGACCATCTTATCGCGCTCAACGATGCGTCCGGCGGCCGCTTTCACGGCGTGACACGGGCGGAGCCGGGTCAATGGGAGCTGATTGTCGATCTGTATAGGGATGACGCGCGCGTTTTCCGCTCGCGCAGCCGGGTGATGTTGAATTCGCCATGACCGAGAGCCTCGACCTTTCGCTCTATGCCAAGCCCATGGCAGACGGCACGCTCGGTATGGAGCTTGCCGTTGAAGGTATTGCCTGCGGCGGATGCATCGGCCGCATCGAGCATGCGGTCAAAAGCGTTCCTGGTGTAACCGAGGCGCGGCTGAACTTCACGAATCGGCGGCTACACGTCGCCTGGTCGCCGGGACTAGCGGAGCCGGCCGCAATCCTGCGCGCGCTCGAAGATGGCGGCTATCACGGCCATCCGTTCGTGCCGATGCGCGCCGAGCAGCAGGAGGCTGCCGAGGCCCGCCGTCTCACGCGCTGCCTGGCGGTTGCCGGCTTCGCAGCCATGAACATCATGCTGCTCTCGGTGTCGGTGTGGTCGGGAAATGTCACTGACATCACGCCGGAAACGCGCGACTTCTTCCATTGGGCCTCGGCGCTGATCGCCCTGCCTGCGGCGGCCTATGCTGGCCGGCCATTCTTTGCGAGCGCCTGGCGCGCTCTCAGGTCGCGGTCCCTCAATATGGACGTGCCGATCTCGCTCGGCGTGGTCCTCGCTCTCGGCATGTCGCTGGTGGAAACGGCCAATCACGCTGAGCATGCCTATTTCGATTCCGCCATCATGCTGCTGTTTTTCCTGCTGGTCGGGCGGGCCCTCGACCATGCCATGCGCCGCAAGACCAGGGCGGTGGCGGGCAATCTGGCCGCGCTAAAGGCAGAGAATGCACACCGGCTTATCGGCGATGAGCTTGTCAGTGTGCCATCGGCGGCGCTGAAGGCCGGCGACCGCGTGCTGGTGAAGCCGGGCGAGCGTGTTCCAGCTGACGGCATCGTGCTTGGCGGCAAATCCGATCTCGATGAAAGCCTGATCACGGGCGAAACGGCGCGCCGCAACGTTGCGTCGGGCGCCACCGTCTATGCCGGCAGCATGAACTATTCCGGCGCCCTCACGCTGAAGGTGACCGCCGCGGGTGGCGCTGCCCTGATCGACGAGATCGAGAAACTCCTGGAAAAGGCGGCGAGCGCGAAATCGCGTGCCATGCGGCTCGCGGACCGCGCGTCGCGGGTCTATGCACCCGTGGTGCATCTGACCGCCGCCCTGACCTTGGCCGGCTGGCTGATCGCAGGGGCAAGCGTGCACGATGCCCTCATCACCGCAATTGCCGTGCTCATCATCACCTGTCCGTGCGCACTCGCATTGGCGATTCCAGCCGTGCAGGTCGTCGCCTCCGGGGCGCTGTTCCGGGCGAACGTCATTCTCAACGCCGGCGACGCCATCGAACGCCTGGCGGAGGTTGACACGGTTGTTTTTGACAAGACCGGCACCCTGACGCTGCCGGAGCCGCGCGTTGTCAATGCGGCTGCGCTCGATGCGGAGTTGCTGCAAATGGCGGCGCGTCTTGCCTTGTCGAGCCGGCATCCGCTAGCGGTTGCGCTTTCGCGGGAGGCCACGACACGCATGCCTTTCGACGATGCCGTGGAAGAGCCCGGACAGGGCGTGCGTGCGCGCATCAACGGCATCGACACGCGGCTCGGCAGTCCGCAGTTCTGCGATGTGATCACGTCAAATGCCTCGCAGGCATCGGCGGTCTGTTTCCGGCACGGTAAACGCTTCGCGGTCATTGCGATCGCCCAGAAGCTCCGTCCTGACGCAGTCGATGTGGTCAGTGCGCTGCGCGGACGCGGGCTCGACTTGCGTATTCTCTCCGGCGACCACCTCGATGCCGTGGCACCGGTCGCACGCACTCTTGACATCGAGCAATGGCAGGGCGGCCTGAAACCTGCGGAGAAAATCGCCTGTATCGAAACGCTCAGAGCCAGCGGCCGCCGCGTGTTGATGGTCGGCGACGGCCTTAATGATGCGCCGTCCCTCGCGGCCGCCCATGTATCATTGTCGCCAATCTCCGCTGCCGACGTGACCCAGGCTCAGGCCGACGCGGTATTCCTGGGCGAGAAGCTCAAGCCGGTGCTGGACGCCATCGTTGCCGCCCGGCGCGCGCGCATGCTGATGACGCAAAACTTGTGGCTGGCCGCGATCTACAACGCTGTTGCAGTGCCGGTCGCGATCGCCGGCGCGGTGACGCCTTTGATCGCCGCTCTGGCGATGTCCGGGTCGTCGCTGCTGGTGACGCTCAATGCCATGCGCGCCAATGGAGGCGCTCGATGAACGTCCTGGTCTATCTTGTGCCGCTCGCCCTTGGACTTGGCCTCACGGGTCTGTTTGCGTTTCTATGGGCTCTTCGTAGCGGTCAATACAGCGACGTCGATGGAGCGGCCTTGCGCGTGTTGTCGGATGACGATCTTCAGGACGCGCGGACGACAGAGAACTAGACGCGCAGCGTGCAGCAAAAACAGAACGGGCCGCTGGTGAGGCGGCCCGTTTTCGACTTGTTGCAGTATTCCTCACTGACCCGGACGGTTCTTTACCATCTCCTCGACCTTTTTCTTCACCGCCTCGAGGTTGAACGAAGCCGGATCCTGCATTGGCGGAAAGTTGATCGCAGTCTGCGCCAGCTTCCCAACGTATTGCTGCACCATGACGAAACGCCAGAACTCACGCGCAAAGAAGTCATTGCCGTAGCCGAAGGAGCCGGTGTTAGGCGACTCTCCGCGCGTGTTCGGCGTGCGCTCGAAGGGATCCTGGCGAATGTTGACCATTCCCGGCATGTCGGTGGTGGTCTTTTCTCCAGGCCAGCCATAAGGCTGCTGGTAAAACGTGAACTTGAAGTCATCCAGACGAAGCGCACCCAGGTTCGCGCCGCCGAAGTAGAAGATTTCGTGGCGCTTGGATGGGCCTTTTCCGGTCAGAAGATCCATCTGGTTATAGCCATCGAGATGATTCTTGTAGGTCCGGTCGCCGAGCTGGACGCCCTTCAGGAGCTGGTCGGTAATGTTCGGATTGCCGGCTGCTGCCATCAGGGTCGGGAACCAGTCGAGACCGGAGATGAGCCCGTTTTCGACCGTGCCTGGCCTGATCTGCCCGGGCCAGCGGATGATGGCTGGCACACGGAAGCCACCTTCGCCCACTGTTCCCTTGGTGTTCTTGAACGGCGTCATGCCGCCATCCGGCCATGTGAACACCTCGGCGCCATTGTCGGTCGTGAAGATCACAATCGTATTGTTGGTTTCGCCCATGTCGTCGATTTTCTTGAGCAACGCGCCGACGCTGTCGTCGAGTTGCGCCATGCCGGCCTCTTCGAGACCATAGTTGGTCTGGCTGTTCTGCATGGCTTTGTATTTATCTGACAGGAACGTCCAGACGTGCATGCGCGTGGTGTTGTGCCACACGAAGAACGGCTTGCCGTCGCGCTTGGCCTTGTCCATGAAGTCGCTGGACGCCTTGACGAGCACTTCATCGAACGTCGTCATGTCGTACTTCGCCTTCAGGAACGGCAAATCGTGCATGTTCTGAACATTGGACATGTTCGGGAATGGCGGCAGCGGGCCTTCATCGACGATCCTCTGTTTGCCGACCTTGCCCCAGCGCGGCATTTCGGTCGGATCGTCCCGGTCGGTTGCGTAGCTGTGGACCAGGCTGCGCGGGCCATACGTGTTGTAATACTTCTCGTCGACCGGGAAAGAGAACCAGTACGGATCGGACATTGCGTCGAGGTGATACAGGTATCCGAAAAATTCATCGAAGCCGTGCAGCGTCGGGAGGAATTTGTTCAAATCGCCGAGATGGTTCTTGCCGAACTGCCCGGTGGCATAGCCTTGCGCCTTGAGGGCGGTGGCCAGTGTCACGGCCTGCGCCGGAATGCCGACGTCGGCACCGGCCTGGCCCACCGTTGTGAGGCCGGTACGGATCGGCAACTCCCCGGTGATGAAATTCGCCCGACCGGCCGTGCAGCTTGCTTCGGCATAGTAGTCGGTGAACCGCATTCCTTCGGCAGCGAGCCTGTCGAGGTTCGGCGTCTTCCCGGACATGATGCCCTGGTGATAGGCGCCAATATTGAACCAACCTACGTCGTCACCCATGATGACGAGGATGTTGGGCCTTCTCTGTTGTTGTTGCTGCGCGGCGGCTGGAATGGTTGCCATGACCATCGCCGCCGTGAACAGCCCAATCAAACCTAACAAGGTTTTTCTGAAGCCTGTCATGATCGAATCCCCTTAGGGTTGATAGCGGTGGGGCACCACATCTGCCGATGGGTAAGCCCTTGGGGAATTCTGATCCGTGAATGCCGCGAATTATATTGCCCTTTGGGGCAATGGAGTGGGGCGTGAACGCACAGGAATTGCTCAAATTGGGACTGAGCCAAAGTACCGAATGCAAAGCGCCAAGCGCTATTGGCTTTCGTGAGGTCCCATCAACTCACGGATTGGCACGGATACGACGTTGGGCGTGCCCCAGGCTGTCGAAATGCGTTGTCTGCCGAATGGCGTGTGGAAAATCTGGGTGATGACGGTGCTGATGACGGCTGCAATCCGGCCTTCGCAATCGAACACGGGTGCTCCCGAAGCGCCGTGATCGATGACGAGGCGGTCATCCCCTTCGTACATTTCAAGAAGACCGGTGCCCGCGAGTCTGCCATCGGTTGCGTATTGCACAAAGCGGCCAGTTACTGCGCGCCGTTCGCGATTGGGATAGGCCATCGTCACGATGCGGTCGTCCGGCAAGAGCGGCGACATCCGGATCTCGACGCTGCGCGCACTGGAGATGGCGGTTTGCAACTCAAGCACGGCCAGTTTTTCCGGCCCGGCGCCCAACACGCGCTGAATGCGGACCGGAATCGAATGAGTCTCGGCAGCATCCTGGATCGTGAGAATCTTCCAGTCCCCGCCGGAAAGCCCCATGGCGGCGACGACATGTTCGACGGTTACGATACTGGTGGAAGACTGGAACCAGCCGGTGCCCTGGATGCCGAGCAAGCCGGGTGCAGTGCGCTCCGCGTCATCGAAATATCGCGTGATGCCGACTGTCGAATGCGCCAGCCGCGCAAAATC
>DASSSM010000024.1:0-11863 GCA_035708425.1 Pseudolabrys sp. | reverse complement strand
CGCGATCTCGGTAAGGGCGTGATCCAACTGTTTTTTTGACCGTACCATCGGATACAGGTGCTCAACCGGCGACACATTCGCGTACTGCGCAGCCGCCGCCCGCGCGACCGTTATCAAGGTTTCGCCAGTAGCGTCCGATACAAGATGTAAGTGGAAATAACCGGTCTCAGGCATCTGTATATTGGCCGGAAAGCCTGTGGATACGACGGGAGAAGGCCACGGCCTGCCCCAACAAGCAAGCCAGCCATGATCGGAAGTTCAACTTTCTTCCACACTGCACGAGACGGGACGGTTACACAGAATGGTTTGGACCATACCGCTGGGATGTGGATAGCCACGTGGGGACAAGAGAGGATATCCCCGTCAATGCTCACGAATTCAGGGTCACCGCTGTGGATCAAATTGATGTTGAATTAAACCCCTTTCTGGACCGGCTTTTACCAGTCAGTGGACAGACTGTTGATCGACGGGCATGAGTCCAATCAACGCTCTAACAAACACTACAGATTCTAAGAAGATTCTTTATGGATAAAGACGGGACCAGCAGTGCCGTGGGGAAAAAGCTTCTACGCGTACTGGAAGGTAAACATGAAGTGACTCCACCGATATGGTTGATGCGACAGGCGGGACGATATCTCCCGGAGTATCGTACGACTCGCGAAAAGGCCGGAGGATTTCTCGATCTTTGTTTTAATGCAAAGCTAGCTGCGGAAGTGACGTTGCAGCCGATCCGGCGGTTTGGTTTTGATGCTGCGATTCTGTTTTCCGATATTCTTGTTGTAGCGTTGGCGCTTGACCGGAAGGTTGAATTCCTAGCCGGGGAAGGGCCAAAACTTGAACCCTTGAGTGATCCGGATGCGCTTTCCGAGATGCGGGAGGTAGCCGATCAAAATGTTCTGGCGCCGATTTATGAAACGGTGCGGCAGGTCAAGGCTTTGCTTGATGATAAGACCGCGCTGATAGGATTTTGTGGGGCTCCTTGGACGGTTGCGACGTATATCGTGGCAGGGCAGGCAACACCTGATCAGGCCCCAGCGCGACTATTCGCGTATCGCGATCCCGAGAGTTTTTCTCGACTGATTGATCGCCTCGTAGATGCATCAATTGAGTACCTGGTGGGGCAGCTTCGGGCTGGCGTAGATTGTGTGCAGATTTTTGATAGCTGGGCCGGTGTGCTTGGTCCTGAACAGTTCGATCGATGGTGTATCGCTCCTACACAAAAAATCGTTGAAGGCGTACGCCGACAAGTGCCCCGGGCCAAGATCATTGGATTTCCACGTGGAGCCGGCGCGATGGCTCTTCCCTATGTGGAGATGACGGGAGTGAGTGCCATCGGCATCGATTGGACGTTTGAACGATCCATTGCGCGTGATGCATTGCAATCACGTGTCCCGGTGCAAGGCAATGTCGATCCAATTGCTCTTTTGGCCGGGGGCGCAGCTCTTGATCGTGAAGTTGATGACGTGATGCGTCATCTTGGCGATGGCCCGCTGATTTTTAATCTCGGGCATGGGATATTACCCGACACCCCGATCGCGCACGTCGAACGCATGCTTAAGCGTATACGCAGGTAGCTGAGATGTATCTCTGGGTGAAAGCGCTGCACATCGTTGCCGTAATCGCGTGGATGGCAGGGATGCTCTACCTACCGCGACTGTTCGTCTATCACGCGGCTGCCCGTGTCGGGTCCGACCAATCGGAAACTTTCAAGACGATGGAGCACCGTCTTCTCAACTTCATCATGATGCCGGCCATGGCCGTCACCTGGATCGCGGGCATCGCTTTGGTGTTACTTGGGCAATGGTTTAGCGCCGGGTGGTTTCAGGCCAAATTTGTTGTTGTGATCGCCATGACCATCGTGCACGGCCTATTTGCGCACTGGGTAAATGAATTCCGATACGACCGGAATTCACACAGTCAAAAATTCTTTCGTATTGTCAATGAGATACCGACGATTATGCTAATCATCATTGTCATTCTGGCGACGGTTAGACCGTTCTAGTCGTCCCCGCAGTTGCTCACACGCGCCTGCCCTCTTGCGTCGAACGGTGGCTCAACTTATCTTGATGGCATCCCCACCGAACGCAGGCGGATGCAGTCGCGTTCCGGCTCCCTAAGTGTTTGGGCCGGTCGCAGCATCGGGTTCCGGGCCTTTCCCTACTGCTAACTCGTCACCCCAGACCTGCGATCTCTCTCCAAAGTCAAACGGCGCAAGTTTTTTATATTCAAAGCTTCGCCGGTAACGCTTCCAAGGACGTAAACCCCCAATGCGGGAAATGAAACTCCAGGACTTAAAGTCCAAGACTCCTGCCGATCTCGTTGCGTTTGCCGAAGAACATCAGGTTGAGAATGCCAGCACCATGCGCAAGCAGGAGCTGATGTTCGCGATCCTGAAGCAGCTCGCAACGCAGGAAGTCGACATCATCGGCGAAGGCGTTGTCGAGGTACTCTCCGACGGCTTCGGATTCTTGCGCTCGCCGGAATCGAATTACCTGTCCGGACCGGACGATATTTACGTTTCGCCAAGCCAGATCCGCCGTTTCGGCCTGCGTACCGGCGACACGGTCGAAGGCCATATTCGCTCTCCGAAAGAAGGAGAGCGTTATTTCGCGCTACTTAAGGTCAACACGATCAATTTCGAGGACCCCGAGAAAGCACGGCATAAGGTCAATTTCGACAACCTGACCCCGCTCTATCCCGACGAGCGGCTCAGAATGGAATACGAGGATCCAACCAAGAAGGACCTCTCCGCCCGGGTCATCGATATTGTAGCTCCAATCGGCAAAGGCCAGCGTGCGCTCATCGTCTCGCCCCCGCGCACCGGCAAGACCGTGCTGCTGCAAAACATTGCGCATTCAATCACCACTAATCACCCCGAGACTTATCTGATCGTGCTGCTCATCGACGAGCGGCCGGAAGAAGTCACCGACATGCAGCGCTCGGTGAAGGGCGAAGTCATTTCATCGACGTTCGACGAACCGGCCTCGCGTCACGTGCAGGTCGCGGAAATGGTGATCGAAAAGGCCAAGCGCTTGGTCGAGCATCAACGCGACGTCGTAATCCTGCTCGATTCAATCACGCGTCTCGGCCGTGCCTATAACACCGTAGTTCCCTCCTCGGGCAAGGTGCTGACCGGTGGCGTTGACGCCAACGCGCTTCAGCGGCCGAAGCGCTTCTTTGGTGCGGCACGTAACATCGAGGAAGGCGGCTCGCTCACCATCATCGCGACGGCCCTGATCGATACCGGCAGCCGCATGGACGAAGTGATTTTCGAAGAATTCAAGGGCACCGGTAACTCGGAACTGATCCTCGACCGCAAGGTTGCCGACAAGCGTACATTCCCCGCGATGGACATCACGCGGTCCGGCACGCGCAAGGAAGAGCTTCTCACCGATCCTGCAATCCTCAAGAAAATGTACGTTTTGCGCAGGATTCTGAACCCGATGGGCACAATGGACGCCATCGACTTCCTGCTCGACAAGTTGCGCAATACGAAGAGCAACGCTGAGTTCTTCGAATCAATGAATACGTAATGAGCTGTTATTGCCGCATGGCCGAAACCGCCGGTGCAATCTGGGCGGCATCGGTTACCGGAAGCGAGCAGCGCTCACCGACACAGACGAAGGCCGCGCTTCCCGGTGCGGCCTTCAATTTTTCCTGCGCGGGATGCGACGACGGCAGGTCGCCGGCGTTCGACGCGCGAAGAACAATGCGGTCGAGATAAGGCAATTTCAACGCCGCTTTCGCGAGACGCGCGGCGTCGGGACCGGTCACCACGATCTCGGCGGGCCGCAGCCGAAGGTCGAGGGCGTTGAGCAGCGCGACATGGCCGAACAGGTTGCGCTCCGCCCCTGAAAGAACCATTTCGATCAAGCGATCCGCCTGCGGCCGCCATTTGTCGTCACCGGATAGCACCGCGAGTCTGACGAGGTTTTGCGCGGCCATCGAGTTTGGATTCGGCGTGGCGTCGTCCTGGGTCGAATGCGGCCGCAACACAAGATCATCCGCATCGTCAGCGGCAAGATAATAGGCGCCGGTTTCGGCGTCGGCGTAGTGCTTGTCGAAAGAATTCTGCCACGCGAGGGCTTGTTCGAGATAACCGCGTTCGCCGGTCGCTTCGTAGAGCGATAGCGCGGCACGGATCATGGTTGCAAAATCGGAAGCGAGTCCGGGGAACAGCAACTTTCCCTCGCGCCAGGAGTGGCCGAGGCGGTCGCCTTTTGTCATTGTTCGCGCAACGAAATCATATGCGCGCCGCGCCATCGCGAGCCAATCCGGCTCGTCGAGAATGAGCCCTGAGTTGACGAGAGCGCCGATCATCAGCCCGTTCCAGTCGGCCAACACTTTGTCGTCAAGTCCGGGTCGGATGCGCGTGTCGCGTATCGCGAGCAACTTCGCGCGCAGTCGTGTCAGGCGGGTTTCATCCTCGGCAGTGCGATCGAGACCAGCGAGGCGGTTAAGGATGCTATGGCCTTCGAAGTTGCCGCCTGGCCCTACGTCGTAGTGCAGGGCAAAATATTGGCCGTCCGTTTCAGCGAGAGTTTTGATTATTTCATCGTACGACCAGACGTAGAATTTACCCTCTTCGCCTTCGGAGTCGGCATCAAGGGAGGCGAAAAAAGCGCCCTCGTCGCCCGTCATTTCGCGCTTGAGCCACGCGACAGTTTCTCGCGCGCGTTGGGCGAACAAAGGATTTTTGCTGTGCTGCCAGGCCAGTGACAGCAACTCGAGCAGCTGGGCGTTGTCGTAGAGCATCTTCTCGAAATGCGGGACGAGCCAGCGCTCGTCCACCGAATAGCGGGAGAATCCGCCGCCCAGATGATCGTAGATCCCACCCTCGCACATACGTTCGAGCGAATGTTCGACGGTCTCGAAGAAGCGCGCATCGCCGGTACGCAACCCCGCGCGCCAGAGCATTTCGAGAATTGCGGGCTGCGGAAACTTTGGAGCGCCGCGCAAACCACCGTTGACCTGGTCGAACATGTTGCCGACCTGCATGGCGGCCGCATCGAGCTCCTTCAATCCGATCGTCACCTTGCCCGCCGGCCTGGCCTTTTCCACGAGCCGGGACAATAACGCGGCGCGGTTCTGCTCGATCCGGCTGGGCTCCTCCCGAAACAGCCGGGCCACTTCACGCAGAACATCGACGAATGCCGGCCGGCCGAAGCGCGATTCCTTCGGAAAATAAGTGCCGCCCCAGACGGGCTCTGCCTTTGAGGTCAGGAACATCGTCAGAGGCCAGCCACCCTGCTCGCCCAAGAGATGCAAGGCGTTCATGTAGATCTGATCGATGTCGGGACGCTCTTCGCGATCGACCTTGATGTTGACGAACAGTTCATTCATCACGCGCGCGGTAGCCTCATCCTCAAAGGACTCGTGCGCCATGACATGACACCAGTGGCAGGCGGCGTAGCCGACTGACAGCAGAATCGGCTTCTTCGTGCGTTCGGCCTCACGGAGCGCTTCCGGCCCCCAGGTCCACCAGTCGACCGGATTGTGTTTGTGCTGAAGAAGGTAAGGCGACGTCGCCTGAGCGAGGCGATTGACGTAGGCCGTGCTGTGAGGAAGTGCCATTGCCCCGAACCTAGCGTGATTTGACGCTGGCGGGAAACGGCCTCCGCCGCGGCGCGTCGACTATAGAACAGCGCGCTTGGTCGAATCGTTCCTGCCGAAGGCTATTGCCGCCTTATGGCAATATCGCAAAAGCTCGAGCGGGAAATCCGAGTCCATTGCGGACCTTCGGCCAGGTCACGACGATCAATGCGCCTTTCGGCGGCACCTTGTCGAGATTGGCCATAACTTCGATCTGATAATGACCGTGTTGAAGGATATAGGTCTCGGATTCCATCTTGTCGGTTGTGTCGGTGTCGAGCGACTCGTGTCCCGTTGCTACAACACCACGCTGTTCATAGAGAAATTTGATTGTTTCGAATGACCAAGCAGGAAACGGAGCGCGCTTAAATCGCTCGGGGTCGGTGTCCCAGTCCTTGTGCATATCGGTTCGCAGCGCCACGAAAGATCCAGGTGGGATACGGCCGTGCCGTTTCTCCCATGCACGCAGGTCCGCGAGAGAAAAGGCGTGATTCGGATCGGTCTGCAGATAAGGAGTCGCATTCAAAACAACGAGTGGCAGGATCATCTGCTTGAGGGGGATCGCATCCATGGTGATCCCGTTTTCGTCGAAATGCGCCGGCGGATCGACGTGGGTGCCGTACTGGCCGACGAACTCGTAGAGCGTTGTGCGGAAGCCGTCTTCCTTGATGGTGTAAGGGCGCTGCGTCTTCGGATCCGCTGCGGGTGTCATTTTCGCCTGGCCGAAGCCGGACCAAACGGGCGATCGCGGGTCGAAGGTGTGCGTGAGATCAATGAAACGCTTTGACGCAATCACGCGATACGCGCGACCGAAATCGTTGTCTGCCGCTGCCAAAGGCTGGCTCAAGCACGCAACCAGAATCGCCGGCAGGACCGCGATAAGGCGGGAACTCGGTATCATGTCGCCTCCACGATAGTTCGTGAATTTGCACAATCATATCGCGGGCAGCGACATCGCACCTCCAGGATTTCATAGAGGAGCGCGCGGTTCACGTTACTTTTTATGGCTTGCATCAAGGTGACCGGGGCTTGACCCCTGCCCTGTCTCGGCGCTTCCGTGCGCTGCGATGTCGGATGCAGCGCGCGAAACCATTTATGCATTGTCCTCGGGACGTCCACCCGCCGCCATCGCGGTTGTGCGTATTTCAGGGCCACAGGCCGGCGATGCGCTCAACGCGCTTATAGGCAGGATCCCGGATCCGCGTAAGGCTGCGCTTGCACGCATCCGCGGGCGCGATGGCGAGATCGTCGATCAGGCACTAGCACTCTGGTTTCCGGGGCCACAAAGCGAAACCGGCGAGGATGTAGCGGAGCTTCAGCTGCATGGCGGCCACGCCGTCGTCGCGGCGGTCTTTGCGGCACTTGCGCAAATCGACGGTTTGCGTGTGGCGGAAGCAGGCGAATTCACCCGGCGCGCCTTTGAGAACGGAAAGCTTGATCTGACAGCGGTGGAAGGCCTTGCCGACCTGGTGATGGCCGAGACGGAAGGGCAACGCCGCCAGGCCTTCCGGCAGATGACGGGGGCACTGAAGGACCGGTCCGAGAACTGGCGGACACAGTTGATCCAGGCGCTTGCGCTTGTTGAGGCGCGCATCGACTTTTCCGATGAGGCCGACGTGCCGCAGGACCTTGTGACGCCGGCGCTGCAAATTGCCCGGTCGCTTGAAGGCGACATTGCGTCAGTGCTTGCAGAGGGCAATCGCGGGGAGCGCCTGCGCGAAGGATTTTTTGTGGCCATTGCGGGTCCGCCGAATGCCGGCAAATCGACGCTTCTCAATCGGATTGCGAAGCGTGAGGCAGCGATCGTGTCGCCTTATGCCGGGACGACGCGCGATGTGATCGAGGTGCATCTCGATCTTGATGGATTGCCAGTCACGCTACTCGATACGGCGGGCATTCGCGAGACTGACGATCCCGTAGAGATTGAAGGCGTGCGCCGCGCGCGTGAACGCGCCGCGGCTGCCGACCTGATTCTGTGGGTCGTCGAGGCGGGAGACGCGCTGCGGCAGGATGAGGCGGGAAACGCGCTGCGGTCGCGTGACGAGGTTGGAAGTTCAGCGCGCTCTGGCGGTGTCGGCGTTGAGATTTCCGCACGCCCTCCGGGAGACGAAGAAGCCGGCCGCGTCACTCACATCTTGCCCAACGAGAGCGGGCGCACGCCGGTGTGGCTCATCCGCAATAAAATCGATTTGCCCCAAGGGCTTATTGATAGAAATGAACAGTTGGTACAAAGCAAAGGAAAAAGTGAACTTGGGGTTCGGGTTAACAAACCTTTAAAAAACACGGTTAATAAAGGGTTAACAGGAAAGAATGAAAATGAATTCACATTTAATGAACTGGAATTCAATATTTCGGCCAGGACTGGTGAAGGCTTCGACGTGTTGTTGAGCGCGCTCGCGCATCATGTGGAAAAATTTCTGGCTGGCGCCGAGAGCGCCGTGGTGACACGTGAGCGTCACCGTCGCGCGCTGCAAGACGCGCTGACCGCGTTGCGCCGAGCGCTGGTGCCGGATCTGTCAAGCCGCGAGGATCTTCTCGCCGAAGAATTGCGGCTCGCCGCACGCGCCCTGGGCCGCCTCACCGGCCGGGTCGACGTTGACGACGTTCTCGACGTTATTTTCCGGGACTTCTGCATCGGAAAATGAGGCTGTGGATAATTATGGGGATTTGCCGGCCTCCACAGTATCGACGGGCTGTATAGGTGGCCGCGTTTTTCACAGGGGCTGTTGATCAAAGAGACTTCGCAGATGGCTTCGTTTTCGGACGCTTGCGCAATGTTTCACGTGAAACATTTTCTTTAAATCCAATGATTTTGACCCCTCCCCGTGCCTTCGCTAAAACGCGCCATCCGAGGTTTTGATGGCGCATCGATTCGACGTTGTTGTGGTTGGCGGCGGCCACGCCGGCTGCGAGGCCGCGGCAGCCGCCGCCCGTATGGGCGCGAAGTCGGCCCTCATAACCCACCGGTTTGGCACTATTGGCGCTATGTCGTGCAATCCCGCTATTGGCGGGCTTGGAAAGGGCCATCTGGTCCGGGAAATCGACGCTTTGGACGGCCTTATGGCCCGAATCGCAGATCTCGGCGGCATCCAGTTCCGTGTCCTCAACCGTCGAAAAGGCCCAGCTGTTCGCGGCCCGCGGGCGCAGGCCGACCGAAAACTCTATGCGCATGCGATGCAGACTGCGATTCGCGGCGTTCCAAACCTCCAAATAATCGAGGCGGAGGCCGACAATCTCTTGATCAAATCAGGGCGGCTATGCGGGGTCCGGCTTGCAGATGGCCGTGAAATTGCGGCTGGTGCAGTGATTCTCACAACCGGCACCTTTTTGCGTGGTCTCATTCACATCGGTGAAAGACAAATTCCCGCCGGGCGCGTCGGCGAAGCGCCCGCGATGGGTCTTTCGCGCACGCTGAAAAATCTCGGGTTAGCGCTTGGCCGCTTGAAGACTGGAACGCCACCGCGGCTCGACGGCCGGACAATTGATTGGTCCGCACTTGAAATGCAGCCGGGCGACAATCCACCCGAGCCGTTTTCAATTTTCACCACGCAAATTGAAAACCCGCAAATCGAATGCGGAATCACGCGCACCTCCGAATCCACTCACAAAATCATCCGCGACAACGTTCATCGGTCGCCGATGTATTCGGGACAGATCGCAAGCCGTGGGCCGCGTTACTGTCCATCGATCGAAGACAAGATCGTGAAGTTCGGCGAGCGCGCCGGCCACCAGATTTTTCTGGAGCCGGAAGGTCTCGACGATCACACCGTTTATCCAAATGGAATTTCGACCTCGCTTCCTGAAGAGGTGCAGCACGCGCTCGTCGCAACAATTCCCGGACTGACAAACGCACGCATCATTCGTCCTGGCTATGCGATCGAATACGACTACGTTGATCCGCGCGAACTTGCGCCGACACTTCAGACCAAAAAACTGCGCGGATTATTTCTCGCAGGCCAGATCAACGGCACTACAGGCTATGAAGAGGCTGCGGCGCAAGGACTTCTCGCAGGTCTCAACGCGGCGGCTTTGGCAGGCGAGGGCGATGAAATCATCATCGATCGCGCGCAAGCATATCTTGGTGTGATGATCGACGATCTCGTCACGCGCGGCGTAAGCGAACCGTATCGCATGTTCACATCGCGCGCTGAGTATCGATTGCAGCTGCGCGCCGACAATGCCGACCAGCGGCTGACTGACAAGGGAATTGCGATCGGCTGCGTTGGCACCGAACGTGCGCGCATGCACAAAGAAAAAACTTCGGCGCTGAACGATGCGCGCGAATTTGCAAAATCAGTTTCGCTTACACCGAAGGAAGCGGAACGTCACGGTTTGACATTGAACAAAGACGGCCAGCGGCGCACAGCATTCGAATTGTTGTCGTATCCGACCCTGACGATCACACAGCTCGCGAAAATCTGGCCGCGCTTTGGCGCGCTCGCACCGAAGATCGCCGAGCAGATTGAGATCGATGCGAAATACGATGTCTATCTTTCGCGCCAGGCGGCGGACATTGCAGCATATCGGCGCGACGAAAGCTTTGAGTTGCCGGATAACTTCGACTACGCGACGCTGCCCGGGCTCTCCAATGAAATGAAGCAGAAATTGCAAGCGCACCGACCGCGCACAATCGGCCAAGCGGGCCGCATAGACGGCGTCACGCCGGCGGCGCTCACGTTGCTTGTGGCGCATGTCAGGCGCGCCAAAAAAGCTTCAGCGAAATTGGCGTGAGCAAGAGCGGGCAGGGGGCTCGAGATCTCTCTGCCGACAAAGCGCGTGCGCTCGCCCTGTTTCCTGTTTCACGTGAAACGCAAGACCGCCTCGACCGATTCGTCGAAACCCTGTTGCGATGGCAAGACAAGCTGAACCTGATCGGAAACTCGACGATCGGTGAAATCTGGACACGCCACGTCGCTGATTCGCTCCAGCTCTTGCCGCTGGCGCCGCAGGCGCGAACCTGGGTCGACCTTGGTTCCGGCGGTGGCTTCCCAGGCATGGTGGTCGCCTGCGCGCTTGCTGAAAAGGCAGGGACGCGCATCCATCTCGTTGAAAGCAATGGAAAAAAAGCCGCATTCCTGCGCGAGGCGGCGAGCGTGACTGGGGCGCCGGCGGTAGTGCACGCGATGCGAGCGGAGAAATTTGGGGAAAGCTGTAAGGAACCCGTCGATGCTGTTACCGCGCGCGCGCTGGCCCCGTTGAAAACACTGTGCGATCAGGCGTTTCCTTTCATTTCGCGGGGCGCGATCGGACTGTTTCCTAAGGGTCAAGATGTAGATGCTGAATTGACCGAAGCCGCTAAATATTGGAGACTTGAAGCCTCAAAAGTGCCCAGCAAGACCAGTCCCGAAGGTTCGATCGTCCTGATTCGCGGTCTCGAGGCTCGATAGAGCGTCAGATCAAGGTGGAGGCGGATTCGGGGGGCCTGCGAAGCCACCGGCCGATCAACGGAAAGCTGCCATGACCGAGAGCCCTACTTTAAATCAGCCCGCCGACACGTCGGCTGTCGCTTTCGGCAAGCCGGCCGTCAAACCAGATTCCCCCCGTCCGCGGGTCCTCGGGATTGCCAACCAGAAAGGTGGAGTCGGCAAGACCACGACCGCAATCAACCTCGGTACGGCGCTCGCGGCCATCGGTGAGCATGTGCTGATCGTGGACCTCGATCCGCAGGGTAACGCTTCAACGGGCCTCGGCATCGAGCGCAAGTCGCGCCGGACATCGACCTACGACGTGCTGACCGGCGCCGCGCCGATGCGTGATGCGGTCCTTCAGACGGCAGTGCCACAACTTTATATTGCGCCGTCGACGCTCGATCTGTCCGGTCTCGAACTTGAGATTGGCCAACAACGTGACCGGGCGTTCCGCCTGCGCAATGCGCTTCGCCAACTAAACACCGGCGTGCGCCCTTACGATTTCACTTATGTGCTCGTCGACTGTCCGCCATCGCTGAACTTGCTGACGGTCAACGCGATGGCAGCCGCGGATTCGATTCTCGTGCCGCTGCAGTGCGAGTTCTTCGCGCTCGAAGGTCTGTCGCAGCTCTTGAAAACCGTCGAGCAGGTCAGAACGACTCTCAATCCGACGCTGTCGATCCACGGCATCGTGCTGACGATGTACGACTCGCGCAACAACCTCTCCAACCAGGTTGTCGCCGATGTGCGCCAGTTCATGGGCAACAAGGTCTATGAGACTATAATCCCACGCAACGTGCGCATCTCGGAGGCGCCGTCTTACGGCAAACCGGTGCTCGTCTACGACCTTAAGTGTGTCGGCA
>DASSSM010000023.1:0-14207 GCA_035708425.1 Pseudolabrys sp. | reverse complement strand
TTGAGCTCGGCGCAGGAGCCGCTCGCGATCACCGAGCCGGTCTGCAGCACGTAACCACGACTCGCGGTCTCGAAGGCGTAGCGCGCGTTCTGCTCGACCAGCAGCACGCTGGTGCCGGCGGCGTTGATGGCCTTGATCTTCTGGAAGATGTCCTGGACGACGATCGGCGCCAGCCCGAGCGACGGCTCGTCCAGGCAAAGCAGTTGCGGCTCCGACATCATGGCGCGGCCGAGGACCAGCATCTGCTGCTCGCCCCCGCTCAGCGTGCCCGCGTTCTGCCCGGTACGCTCGGACAACCGGGGAAACATGGCAAAAACGCCGTCCATGCGCTGGCGAATTTTAGTGGCATCGTTGCGGACATTGAAGCCGCCGAGCTCAAGATTTTCCCGCACGGTCAGGACTGGGAAGACGTGGCGGCCTTCCGGCACCAACGCGATACCGAGCTTGCTGCGCTCGTAGGACGGGGTTGCCGTCACGTCCTGTCCGGAAAACCTGATCGTTCCCCGCCGTGGCGGCAGCACGCCCGCGATTGCGCGCAGCATCGTGGATTTTCCGGCGCCGTTGGCGCCGATCAGCGCGACGATCTCGCCGCGGTCGAGCCGCAGGGAAATGTCCCGGCATACCGCCACTGGACCATAGGCAAGCTCAAGGCTCTCGACCTCCAGGAGCGCGCTCACGACAATTCTCCGCCGAGATAGGCCGCAATGACCGCCGGATTCTTCTGCACCTCCGTCGCTACGCCTTCGAACAGATGCCGGCCATAGTCCATGACCATGATGCGGTCGGCGACGTTCATGACGAGATCCATGTTATGTTCGACCAGAACGACAGTCGTGCCACCATTGCGCAGCGAGCGGATGCGGTCGAGCAGGCTGTCGACCTCCGCGGCGTTGAGTCCCGCCGCCGGCTCGTCGATCAGCAAAAGCTGCGGCCTGGTCGCGAGCGCGCGCGCCAACTCGAGCATGCGCTGCTCGCCATAGGACAGCGAGCCGGCTTGCACATGCATGCGCCCCGACATGCCGACGAAATCTAAAAGTTTTGCCGCCTGTTCGCGGCAGCGCCGCTGGTCCTCGGCAAAAACCGCACCATGCACCACATACTGCCAGGCCGGGATGCTGTGGTGAATGTGAAAGCCTGCGATCACGTTTTCCAGCACGCTGAGCTGCTTGAACAGGCGAATCTTCTGGAACGTGCGCGCGATGCCGAGCCGCACGCGCCGGTGCGCGGGCATTGTCGACAGATCGGCGCCCTTGAACGACAGCGCCCCGGCATCGGCCTGATAGACGCCGCTGATCAGGTTGAGCAGCGTCGACTTCCCCGCCCCGTTCGGTCCGATCACCGCGAAGATCGAACCGGCGGGGACGTCGAAAGAAATGTCCGATACCGCTTTCACGCCGCCGAAATTCTTGTGCAAGCCCCGCGCCTGCAGCAGCGGCTGCGCCGTCGCGGCTGTTGCGGCTGCGGTGCTCATGTGGAGCGCCTCAGGCCGAGTTTCTCGGCGATGACGCGGGCCGCCTGCGCGAGCCCGCCCGGCATGAAGAGCACGACAAAAGTGAGCGCCGCGCCGTAGACCACCAGGCGCAGGTCGCCGAAGCCGCGCAGGACTTCCGGCAGGACCGTCAGGAGAATGGCGCCGAAGACCGGCCCAATCAGCGTGCCCATCCCGCCGACGATCACCATGGCGAGAATAGTGAAAGCCTCCGACACGAAGAACGCATCCGGCACCAGCGTGCCGACGAAGCTTGCATAGAAGCAGCCCGCGGCGCCGGCGACCGCCGATCCCACGCCGAAGGCGAAGACTTTCCAGGCCGCGCCATTGATGCCGAGCGAAGCGGCTGACACCTCGTCCTCGCGGATCGCAGTCAGCGTTTCCCCGATCGGGGACCGCACCAGCTGGCTCAGCAGGATGTACGAGAGGAAGGCGAACCCTGCGACCAGATAAAAGAACGCGGCAAGATTGCGAAAGTCGGCAATGACCACGCCCCCAATGACAATCGCCGGCGGCGGCGCGATGCCGTAAATGCCGAGCGGCCCGTGCGTCAGGCTGATCCAGTTCAGCAGGATCTGATGCACAATAACGGCAAAGCCAAGCGAAGCGATCGCAAGATAGTGCCCGCGCAGACGCACCGCGAACAACGAGAGAAACGTTCCGGCAATACCGGCGAAAGCCACGCCGGCAATAAACGCAAACCAGAACGGAATACCCAACTTAACGATCAGCAGCGTCGAGACGTAAGCGCCCAATCCATAGAACGCCGAATGCCCAAGATTGAGCTGACCGGCATAGCCGAGAATGAAGTCGAGCCCGATCGCCAATAGAACGTTGATCGCGCACACCGTCAGGTTCGTGCGCCAATAGGTGTCGTTGAAGATGACCGGCAGAACGATGATGACCGCGATCGCAAGCGCATAGGCCAACCACCGGGCCCGCAGCGCCGCGCGCTGACCCGGCAATGGCTGCGCGAGCGCCGGATCAGACATTTTCTTCGCGTCGCTCCGAGATGAGCCCGGTCGGCTTGATCGCCAGCATCACCAACAGAAGCGCGAACACGACGATGTCGATCAGACCGGGGTCGAGAAATTGCGTAGTGTAACTTTCTATCAGGCCGACGATGAGACCGGCGAGGATGGTCCCTTCGACATTGCCAAAGCCACCGATGATGACGATCGCAAAGGCCTTCACGATGACGGAGGTGCCGGCAAACGGGGTGAGCACCAGCACTGGCGCGAGCATGGCGCCGCCCATGCCGGCAAGCGCCGAGGCAATGACGAATGTCAGCATGATGAGATAATTGGGGTTGATGCCCATCAGGCCCGCGGTCTCGCGGTCCTGCGCCACAGCGCGCAGCGCCTTGCCGAGAAACGTGAACTTCATGAAGGCGTAGAGCAACGCAATGGTCAGAATCGAGACAATAATGATGATTACGTTTTGCCAGGACACGAAGATGCCGGCGAACCGAATGACCTCGCTGCTATACGTCGTCTCGAAGGCGTAGGGGATCGGCCCGAACCAGGCCAGCATCAGGTTCTGCATCATCACCGAGACGCCGATGGTGGCGATCAGCGGCAGCAGCTCATTCCCCTTGCGGCGCAGGGGCGTGAAGATCGCCGCATTGATCAGCCACCCCAGCGCGGCACCGACGACAAAGGCGAC
This sequence comes from Pseudolabrys sp., assembly GCA_035708425.1. GTDB lineage: Bacteria > Pseudomonadota > Alphaproteobacteria > Rhizobiales > Xanthobacteraceae > Pseudolabrys. Next base: position 11,053 of record DASSSM010000023.1, on the reverse strand, counting down.
AGCGATGCTCAGGATGTAGCCGCCACCGATCAGATGCATAAAAAAATAAGCAGCGAAGGCTCCGAGCGTGACAAAGTCGGCGTGCGCGAAATTAATCTGCACGAGCACGCCGTAGATCAACGTCAGGCCTAGCGCCACCAGGACGTAGAGACTTCCGAGAACGACGCCGTTGATCGCCTGTTGCAGGACGATCGTTGTTGTCATTTCCCGGTCAGTTCCACTTCAGGCTTGTCCACGACATGTCCGGCTTGGTTTCCATGTAGTGGATAGTGTCCATCTTGGTGTTCTGGTTGGTCTTGTCGAACTCCACGCTGCCGGTGACGCCCGAATAGTTTTTCGTGGCGGCAAGCCCGTCGCGGATGGATTGAGCGTCCTTCCCGCCCCGCTTGACGACGTCGGCGATCAGCATGATCTGGTCGTAGGCGTGCGCGTTCAGGTGGGTCGGATCGGCGTTGTATTTGGCCTTGAACGCGGATGCGAAATTCTTCGCCACATCGCGCGTGTCCGTCGGGTCGAACTGCACGATGCGGATGTAGCCGAGCGCAGCCTTGCCCGCCTTCGCCTCGAAGCCGAAGGGCAGCCAGATGGTGCCGATCTGGATGGCATTGCCGCCGCCGCCTTTGGTCACACCGGCCTGCGCCAGCGCCTGCGTGATCTTCAGGCCCTGACCTTCAAGCGTGTAGGTCGGAATGACATCGACCTTGCCGAGGCCGGCGACACGTGTCGCAATCGCCGTGAAGTCGTTGACGTCGCGGCCGAAGCCGATCTCCGCCAGCACCTTGCCGCCGAGCTTGGTGAAGTTCTCCTTGAACACCTGCGCATTGCCGATGCCGGCATTGGTGTTCTCGAACAGGAGCACCGCGGTCTCCGCCTTCATGCGCTTGGATGCGTTTTCCGCAAGGTTGACGCCCTGCATCACTTCGTTCGGCATGATGCGGAACGTCCACGGATTGCCCGGCTCGGTCACCTTGATCGAGGACGAGCCGGCGTTCAGCAGCGGCACCTTGGCCTGCTCGACCACGGGCATCACGGCAAGCGTCGCGTCCGAGCACTCCTCGCCGATGATGACGTCGGGCTTGAATTGCTCGATCAGGCGCTTGGCAGCCTGGGTCGCGGGAAGCGGGCTGCAGCTTGAATCTTCATATTGAACGACGAACTTGTAACCGTTGACGCCCGCCTTGTTGAGCTGCTCGAGCGCGAGCTCGACGCCCTGCTTGTCCTGCGCGCCGAAATAGGAGCCTGGCCCCGACATGGGGAACAGCGCGCCGATCTTGATGGTCTTGTCTTGCGCCTGCGCAGCCGAACCGATCGCCACGAGACCGACTGCTGCCGCGCTTACAAAGAGAGTCCGCAATACCTTCATATTGTCCTCCCCGATTTTGTCGTTGGGCCAAAGCCTATCAACCAATGGCTAAGGCCGTAAAGCAACTTGCCGACGAGCGACCGGTAGCTGCTCAGAATGAGAGAGTTGGATTCTCCCGCAAATTGACGGTAATTCTCCCGGCGCCCCGGGTTATCGACGCGGTACGCGCCGGGGGCTACGCTCATCGCAACAGACTGCCGCGTGCAAGGCACCATGACATCCCCCGAAAGTCCGCTCACCACCGACCTCTACGAGCTCAACATGGTCCAGGCCTATCTGGACCGTGGCGAGGACAAGGAGGCCGTGTTCGAGTTCTTCGTCCGCCGGCTGCCGCAGCGGCGCGGTTTTCTTCTGGCCGCCGGCCTGGACGATGCCCTCGCCTACCTGGAGACGCTGCGTTTCTCGCCGGGTGAGATTGACTGGCTGAAGAGCACCAAGCGCTTCCGCAGCAATTTGATCGACTATCTCGCCGCCTTCCGCTTCACCGGCGACGTGCACGCCATCCCGGAAGGTACCGTCTGCTTTCCCAACGAGCCGCTGATCCGCATCACCGCGCCGCTGCCGATGGCGCAGATCGTCGAGACGCGGCTCATCAACATCCTGCACTTCCAGACCATGATCGCTTCCAAGGCCGCGCGCATGGTACTCGCCGCGCCCGGAAAGATTCTCTCGGACTTCGGACTGCGCACCGCGCATGGCGCCGAGGCCGGCCTGTTTTCCGCGCGCGCGAGCTTTATCGCCGGGTTTGGTGGCGCCGCGAACGTGCTTGCCGGCGAGCGCTACGGCATCCCGATCGTCGGCACGATGGCGCATTCTTTCGTGCAGGTGCACGACGACGAGATGACGGCGTTCGAGAATTTCGCGCGCTCGCGGCCCGAAGGCGTTATCCTGTTGATCGACACCTACGACACCGAGGCGGGCGCGCGAAAGGTCGTGGAGCTTGCGCCGAGGCTGCAGGCCGACGGCATCGCGATCCGCGGCGTGCGCATCGACAGTGGCGATCTTACAGACATGGCGAAGAAGGTGCGCGGCATTCTCGATGCCGGCGGACTCGAAGAGGTCATTATCCTGGTGAGCGGCGGCATCAACGAAGATGTCCTGCTGAAGATGGCCGCGGCGAAGGCGCCGATCGATGGATTCGGCATCGGCGTCAACCTCGATGCCTCGATCGACGCACCCTCGCTCGACTGCGCCTACAAGCTGCAGGATTACGCCGGCAGGCCCCGCCGTAAGCTCTCCGAGGGCAAGCAGACCTGGCCCGGCCGCAAGCAGGTGTGGCGAGCCTACGACGCGCATGAGCGGATGCGCGGCGACGTGCTCTCGCTCGAGAGCGACAAGCACGATGGCGAAGCGCTTGTCGTGCCGGTGATGCGTGGCGGCAAGCGCGTCGCGCCAGTGCCGACGCTCGCGCAAATTCGCGCACGCGCTAAACGTGATCTGGCGCGATTGCCCGAGCCGCTGCGCCTGCTTGAAGCCGGCGCCGCCTACCCGGTGGAAATCTCGGTGAAGCTAAAGGCGCTGGCGGCGGAGATGGACGCGAAGGCGATCGGATGACTGGACAAGCCAGCATGGGGATAACGCCCAACACGGCTGCGTGCGCCCCATAAGCATGCCTCACGATAGATGTCCTGACGTGTGGGGGTAGACGTCGCCGGATCGGCTCCGGCAAGTCATCGTTGGCTCGATAAGGCATCTGTCGACCTCGCGAGCTATGGGGGCGAGGCTTAGCGCAGCACTTGGGCTAGGCGTTGGCGATTGAGTGCTAGCCATTGCAATCCGATAATTGCAGGACTGCCGTGTATGGCGTCGTAATTGAGCGCACGGATTGCATCTTCAATGGACACCCGGCCGACGTGAAGGTGCTCCCCGTCGGGGGTCGTTCGTGGCCCTTCACGCACTGTGGATGCATCGACGGCAGCAAGAAAAACGGTGACTTCCTCGTCGGTCAGTCCAGGCGTCGTCAGATAGCTGAGCAGCCGCACTGTTTTTTCCGGCGCAACACCAATTTCCTCTCGACATTCCCGTCGCGCAGCATCAACAAGAGTTTCGTTCGGCTCGACCCGCCCCGCGACGAACTCAACTAGATCCCCGCGTCCATTGGCAATATGTGCCGGCAGGCGAAACTGGCGGATCAGTACAATTTCTTGACGCACCACATCGATCGGCATCACCACGACGACCTTGCCCGCGATCAATACATCGCGCTCTTGCGAAACCGGTGGAGCGTCCTGAGCCCTAATAGTCGCGCGATAGCGGTGATAGTCGCGATAGGCGTTCGCGAGTACCTTTGGCTGAGATAAAGTGATGTTTGCGGGCCGGTCGGCCAGTTCGCCATATTGGGACATGATAGTTTACTGCGACGCCACGACTTCATGACTGACGGTGCCGGCGCGCGACACGGCGCCCTGGATCACATTCTCAATCCTGTCGGCTGAAAGCAAGCTGCAGATTGATGCGGCTATCCCTGCCCCGCACGGTTCCAGCCGCGCGCCCCTTCGCCGTAGACCTCGTGGCCCTTGTCGGTGATGACGACCGTATCTTCGAGCTTGATGAAGCCGCGCGACGGATGCATCAACGTGGTCTCAACCGACACCACCATGCCGGCTTCCAGCGGCTCCTTCGCGTATTCGCTCGGATAAGGAACGGGGCCGCGATCGGTCAGGCGCGGCGCTTCATGGCTGACCATGCCCATGCCGTGCGCGAGGAATTCCATGTGGTTGTTGTGCTTTGATTTCTGCACCAGCGGCGCCGCCGCGGCGTAGATTTCTCCGCCGATCATTCCGGCGCGGATCGGCTTCATCGCCGCGCGCTGGACGGTTTCGATCTCGCCCAGAAGATCCTCAAGCTCTGCATCCGGCTCGCCCTGGATCGCCATGCGGCAGACATCCCCGATGTAGCCTTCATAGTTGCCGCCGGAATCGATCGACATGATCTCGCCCTTCTCCCATTTCTGGTCGGAGGGCGCGCGGTTCATGCTGGTGCCGCAGGTGATCAGGCAATATTCAAAAGTAAGACCGCGGTTGGTCTCCTCGCGGCGCAGCGCCTCGACCACCTCGGCCTTGGTGATGCCGGGCTTGCTGGCGGCAATCACCGCCTGCATGGACTCGATCACGGCTTCGGACGCGTATTTCAGCAATTTCAATTCTTCCGCGGATTTCTTCACGCGCTGGCGCTCGAGCACGTAGAGCGCATCGACCCACTCCACATCGGGAAATGCGGCGCGCAGAACCTGCGAGGCATCGTATGGCAGAAAGCCGAACTCGGTGGCGATGCGCTTGGGCTTGAGACCGATCTTGCGCATGTGCGCGACAGCCTTCTCCATGGCATCGACCGTGCCCCAGGTGTTGGTCTGGGTCTCGGGCGTCCACATCGGATTGACCTCGCGCTGGAATTTCTCCAGGCGGTGGCCGATGTAAGCCGCCTTCTCCGGCGCGCCTTTCGGGTAGACCAGCACCGGCAGATAGCGGGTGATGCCGGTCGCGTCCATGTAATCGAAGAAGTCGGCGCGGTGGCCGCCGAGCAGATACTGCACATTGTGCTTGGAGGTCGCCAGCACGACGTCGATGCCGGCTTCATCCATCAGGCGATCAAGGCGATTGTGATCGAATGGGATCTCGAGCCCTTTGGCCGGCTGAGCGTTGACGTTCATGAGCTCTGGCCTCCTATTGCCGCAGCAGGCACCCAGCCCGCTCATTCCCGCAGAAGCGGGAATCCAAATGGGAACACCGACGCCGGGCCCCTGGGTCCCCGCTTTCGCGGGGTCGAGCGGCTTATTTGAAATCCAATTTCGTACGCGAGCCTAGGACCAGAGTTCCCTGCTCGCAAGCCGGGCCCCTTCGCCCAGCGCCTCCAGCTTCGCCCACATCACCGACGGATGCACGCGGCGATAGAACGGTCCTTGCGCAAAGCCGCAATCGGTGCCGGCGATCAAATTCTCACGGCCGATGACGCGCGCCAGGCGCGTGATGCGCTCCGCAACCAGCTCGGGATGCTCGACGACATTGGTGGCATGGCTGATGACGCCTGGAATCAGCACCTGCCCCGGCCCGAGCTTTGCATTTTTCCATACCTGCCATTCGTGCTCGTGACGCGGCGTGGCGCCCTCGATGACATAGGCGCCCACTTTCACCTGCAGGATCAGATCGACGATCTCCTTCAGCGGCACGTCGCTGGTATGCGGCCCCGGCCACGACCCCCAACACACATGGTATCGGATACGGTCAGCCGGCAGCCCTTCGATCGCGTGATTGAGAATGTCGACCTGCCGTGCCAGCCATTTGCGATAATCGGCCAAGCTCGCGGGTGGCACCATGCGGTCATAGGTGACCGCGCTGCGCGCATCGTCGAGCTGCAGCAGGAAACCGGCGTCGACGATCATCTTGTATTCGGTGCGCATCGCGTCTGCGATCGCGGCCTGCAGCTCCTCGTCGCTTCTGTAGTACTCGTTCTTGCGGTCGGGGATCACGCTCGCCGGCGCCGCAACGGGAAGAAAAGCCTCTTCCACTTTCACGTTCTTGAGCGCGCTCCTGAAATTGTCGATGTCGCGCTGCAACTCGGCCTGCCCGGTATATTTGATCGGGCCGACACAGATTGCCTCTGTCGTCGTCGCGACCGCCTCCTTGGCATCCAGCTCGGCATAGAACTCAGCAAACTTTGTGCGGTCGGCACCGCGCTTGAACGGATTGGCCGCCTCCTGCCTGAGCGGCCGGCGTTCGAAACCCGACAGCCGCTCAAGTGCGTACTGCGCCCAGCTGATTGACTTGCCGAACTCGCCGTCGCTGACGACGTCGATGCCGGCACCCGCCTGCTCGCGTACGATGTCGGCAACGGAGTCGCTCAGGCATTTCTGATAGGCTTTTACGTCGTAAGGCTTGCCGCCCTGCCTGGCGCGCAGGAATTCCTGCAGCGGCTGCGGGCGAATGAGACTGCCAACATGCGTCGTGAGAATGCGATCGTTGCTGCGTTTCATGCGCGCTCTATGCCTTCCGCGCGGACGAAAGGCAATGAGCGATGAATTTTTGGTGGGCAGATGCCCAGCGAATTGTCATGCCCGGCCTTGTGCCGGGCATCCCGTTTAGTTTGGGCACCATCTTGCCATCCTAGGCGGGATGGCCGGGAGAAGCCCGGCCATGACGGACAAACTTTTACGCTTTCACAACGCCGATAAGCTGCTCGAGCTTCGCGGGGTCGTTGCGCAGGACTTCGCTGGCGCCGTCATAGACGATGCGGCCGCGGTCCATCACCACCGTGCGCGGGGAAATGTCGAGCGCAAGGCGCGTGTTCTGCTCGACCAGCACGATCGCCAGGCCGCTCGACTGCGTCAGCCGTTTCACCGCGCGCGCCAGCTCCTCGACGATCACCGGCGCCAGCCCTTCCGACGGCTCGTCCATCAGCAGGACCGTCGGATTGCCGATGAGCGCGCGGCCGATCGCCAGCATCTGCTGCTCGCCGCCCGACAGCTGATTGCCCCGGTTGTCCGAACGCTCCCCCAATCGCGGGAAAAGCTCGAACACGGTCTCGACCGTCCACGACCCCGGCCGCGCCGCGACCTCGAGGTTTTCCCGCAATGTGAGCGAAGGAAAAATCTCACGCTCCTGCGGCACGTAGCCAAGCCCGGCGGCGACACGCCGATAGGTCGCCATCTTCGCGATATCGTTGCCGTGCAGCGACAGGCGGCCGCCGTGCAGCGTGGTGTGTCCCATGATGGTCGCGAGCAGCGTGGTCTTGCCGACGCCGTTGCGCCCGATAATCGACACCGTTTCGCTGGCGCCAAGCGCGAAGCGGATGTCCTCGAGCACGACGGTTTCGCCGTAGCCGGCGCGGACGTTTTCGAGATCGAGCGCCCATTTAGCCATGACGGCCTCCGTGATGGCCTTCCTGACCGAGATAGACCGCCTTCACCTGCTCGTTGTTCATGATCGCGTCGGGCGACCCGTGCGTGAATACCGCGCCCTGCACCAGCACGGTGATTTCCTTCGCAAACCGGAAGACGACATCCATGTCGTGCTCGATGATCAGCACCGCGATATCGGGGTCGAGCGCGGCCACCACGTCGAGGATGAGATGGCTCTCCGACGACGGCACGCCCGCTGCCGGCTCGTCGAGCAGCAGCACGCGCGGCTTCTGCGCGAGCGCAATGGCAATCTCCACCAGCCGCTGGCGGCCATAGGGCAGTTCGCGCACCAGCTTGAGCGCATCGTCGACCAGCCGCAGCGACTCGAGATGATCGAGCGCCTCGTCAAGAACGGCCCGGCTGCTGCCGACCGGCCGCCACATATTGTGGGCATGGCCGTCGCGTTCGCTGATGCACATGCCGATGTTTTCGAGCACCGACAGTCCGCGGAACAGCTGGTTGATCTGGAACGTGCGCGCGAGCCCACGTCGCGCCCGATCGGCCTGACTCAGCGCGGTAATATCGTCGCCATTGAGGATCACGCGGCCCGAATGTGGCTTGAGCGCGCCGGTAATCAGGTTCACCAGCGTCGTCTTGCCGGCACCATTGGGGCCGATCAGCGCGTGCCGCGCGCCCCGCTCGAGCGTGAGATTGACGTCGCGCGTCACAGGCAGCGCGCCGAAAGCCCGGTTCAGTCCCTCGACCTGCAGCGCGGCGCTCATGACTTCTTCCTTTCGGAGAAGTATTTGCCGATGCTCTCGAACACGCCGAGCACGCCGCGCGGCGTGAACAGCACTGCCAGCACCAGCATCAGGCCGATGCCGAACTGCCAGAAGGTCGGGCTCAATTTCGAGAAATAGTCTTCGAGCACCATGTAGACCGCCGCCCCCAGGAAGGCGCCGTACAACCGCCCGGTGCCGCCGAGGATCAGCATCACCATCACCTTGGCGGAGTTGTCGAAATCGAAAACCGTCAGCGTGACGTATGCGTTGGTCTGGGTGAACAGCGCACCGGCAACGCCGGCGATCGCGGCGGCAATGGTATAGACCGTCACCAGGCGGCGGTGCACCGGCGAGCCGATCGCATGCATGCGCCGGACGTTCTCGCGAACGCCGGTCAGCGACTGCCCGAACGGCGAATAGACGATCCTGCGGACAAAGAAGAACACCACCACCAGCACCGCAAGGGCATACAGATAATAAGTGTGGCCATAGAGGTCATAGTCGAAGACGCCGAACAACGGCATGAACGTCAGCCCCGGCAGGCCGTCATAGCCACCCGAAATGTCCGAGCGCAGATTGCCGGTTTCCTGCAGCAGGATCGCAGTCGCGAGCGTCAGCATCAGCAGCGTGAGACCACGATAGCGCAGCAGGAACCAGCCCGTGATGAAGCCGACAAGGCCGGCCGCGATCGCCGCCGCGAACAGCCCGCTGATCGGCTCGCTCCAGCCCAGGCGCGCGGCGGCCAACCCCACCGTATAGGCGCCGACGCCGAAGAAGGCAGCATGGCCGAGCGTGACAATGCCGGCATAGCCGAGGATGAGATCGAGCGAGAGGGCGAACATCACCATCACCAGCACCTGGCTGCCGAAGGTCATGCGCTCCGGAAAAATGAAATAGACGGCGATCGCGGCAAGCCACGGCAGTGCTTCCGCGAGGCGGAAACGATGGCGCTTGAGCAGAAATTCCGCGGCGCGCTCGCGCGCCTCGGAACGGCTTGCCGGGGTGATGGTCTCACTCGCGGCCATAGAACCCCGCAGGCTTGACCAGAAGCACGGCAACAGTCACCGCGTAGACGAAAAATCCGCCGGCGTCCGAGAGTAGGTACTTCCCGCCCGTGTCGAACACGCCGATCACAAGCGCGGCGACCAGTGTGCCCTTCAGGCTGCCGAGGCCGCCGACGGCCACCACGATCAGGAACAGCACGAGGTAAAGAACGGCAAAGCTCGGCGAGAGGCCGAACAGCTGGATGGCAAGCCCGCCGCCGAGCGCGGCCAAGCCCGACCCCACCGCAAAGGTCAGTGTGAACAGCCGGTCGACATTGATGCCGACCGACTCCGCCATGCGCCGGTTGTCGACGGCGGCGCGGATCTTGGCGCCGATATTGGTGCGTTCGAATGCGTACCAGAGCACGGCGATGAGTGCGAATCCGAGCACGATCAGGAACGCGCGATAGGTCGGGAAATTACGGAAGCCGAGGTTTACGTCGCCCTGCAGCCAGTCCGGCAGCGGCACCGATTTCGGAATCGGCCCGTAAAGATAGGTCGCGGTCGCGATCGCCATGAAGGCAAGACCGATGGTGAGCAACACCTGCTCGAGATCAGTCGACTTGTACAGGCGGCGATAGAGGCCGCGCTCGAACACGACGCTCACCGCGGCGACGACAACCGCCGCGATGACGAGCGAAGGAACAAAGCCGACGCCGAGCGTGCGCGTAAGCGTGACGACGATGTAGCCGCCGGCCATCGCGAAGGCACCGTGCGCCAGGTTCACGAAGCCCATCAGCCCCATCGTGACCGACAGGCCGACGGAGGTGATGAACAGGAACATGGCGTAAGCCAGTCCGTCGAACAGGATGCTGACGGCGATGATCGCAAAATGCGGCACGAGCCCCACCTCGTGTTGAAGAAACGCCGCCGCGCTATTTATGCGCGGCGGCGCCGTTTGCTGTCAAATCGGTGAACTCAGCTGCCGCAGCGGCCGAGTTTCAACACCTTGCACTCATCTTTGACCGCGTTGGTGGTGCCAAGCACCTTGATGCCAAGCTTGCCATCGGGCTTGCGGATGACTTCCATGGCGTACTCGTTTTGCACGATGTCCCGGGTGGCCGCGTCGATCGAGACCGGGCCGCGTGGACCCTTGGCGGTCCAGCCTTTCAACGCATCGATCACCTGCTGGCCGTCAGTGACCTTCCCGTTGAGCTTTTTGATCGTATCGAAGATGGCGTGCATGGTGTCCCAGCCGGCCGCCGACATGAAGTCCGGATAGGAGTCCTTGCCGTAGGCTTCGTGCCAAGCCTTGTTCAGTGCTTTGTTCTCGGCATTGTCGAGATCGACGGCGTAGTTGCCCATCACGATGGTGCCGATTGCGGCATCGCCCATGTCCTGCAGCTTGTTGTCGGGGATGAGGTCCATCGGGCCAATCAGCTTGACGCCGGCTTTGCGCATGCCGAGTTCGCCATAGGCCTTCGCCACACCAGTCGCGTGCGCGCCGGACGGAATGAACACATACATGCAGTCGGGTTTGGCATCCTTGATGCGCTGGAAGAAAGGCGTGAAGTCCGGAACCTGAACCGGGCTGCCCATCGGGATTGCCTCGGTGACTTTGCCGCCGGCCTTTTCGAAACCGGTCTTGAACGCTTCCGTGGAGTCCTTGCCCGGCGGGAAGTCGGTATAGGCCATCGCCGCGGTCTTGCAGCCGACCTTGTCGTGAGCAAAGGCACCCATCGGATAGCCATGGTGCCACATGCTGAACGAGAGCCGCGCAATATAAGGTGACAGATTGGTTATCCAGGCCGTGCCGGCATTTGCGATTACCATCGGCACCTTGGCCTGCGTGATCACCGGCGCGAGCGCAATCGCCGAGGGCGAGAACACGAAGCCGGTCACCAGCTGAACCTTGTCGTTGGTGATGAGTTCGGTGGTGACGGTTTTCGCCTGAGCGCCGGTCGGCGGGCCTTCGTCACGCTTGATGATCTCGACTTTGTGCGGCGCGATGTCCTTGGCGTGCAACTTCACATAAAGGTCGAAGGCTTTGTCGATCTGGTGACCAAGGTCGGCATTGGCTCCGCTGAATGGA
>DASSSM010000022.1:0-16810 GCA_035708425.1 Pseudolabrys sp. | reverse complement strand
GCGTCTCGACCGACGACTACTCGAACATCGCGGGCGCGTTCTGGCGCAAGCTCAGGCAGGGTGGGCCCACCGCCAAGTTCACTGATCGTTTCGCTGGGCAAAACGTCCGCCGGACCGATCAATCAGTTCGTGACCAGATTGACCTCCTTCACGAGGCGCGCATATTTTTCCGAGTCGGATTTCGCCAACTTGCCGAGTTCCTCGCTGGCGCCCCCGACCGGCTCGATGGCGCCCTTGTCAAACGTGCCCATCAATTTCGGATCTTTAAGCGCCTTGTTCATCTCTTCGTTCAGGCGCGCGACGATCGGCGCGGGCGTGCCGGCCGGAACGAAAGCGCCGTACCAGGCTTCAAGCACGACGCCCTTGTAGCCCGCTTCCTCAATGGTCGGAACGTCCGGCAGCAAACGGCTTCGCTTGGCTGCCGAGGATGCGAGCATCTTGATCGTGCCTGCCTGCGCGTGTTGCATCATTGACGTCGGCCCGAGGATCGCGACCTTGACGTGGGCGGCGATGAAATCATTGATCGCCTGGCCCGCACCGCGATAGGGCACGTGATCAAACTTGGCGCCCGTCTCCTTCTTGAGCCATTCGCACAGCACGTGCTGGTTAGAGCCGACTCCCGAGGTCGCAATGCCGAGGCCCGGATTGGCTTTTGCGTATTCGACCAGCTCCTTGACCGTGCTCACCCCGATCGAGCTGTGCGCGGCGAGAATCTGGCCGTGCCGGCCGAGATAGCAGACCGGGACCAATTCTTTTGTGTAGTCATAGCTGAGCCTCATAATGTGTGGCGCGCTCGCCGCGTTGTCATTGGTGATCAGCACGGTGTAGCCGTCGGGCGCGCTCTTCATGGCGGCGTCCATGCCGATGGTGCCGCCGGCGCCAGTGCGGTTTTCGACCACCACTTGCTGCCCGATCGTCAATGACATGCGTTCGCCGACTGCACGCGCGATGAAATCGATTGCGCCGCCCGGGGCCAGCGGGACGATGAACCGTATGGGCCTGGTCGGCCAGTCCGAGCCTTGCGCCCATGCTCGCCATGGGCCAGCAAGGCCGACAGCGACGGCGCCGGTGGCACCGAGTAGTAATCCGCGACGATTCAACTTCGACATGAGCGTCCCCTGGGCTTGTTCGATCTAGATTGCGGAAACCTATCACGCCATTTTGCAATGGGCCTAGCCGTCGAGCGCCTGCCAAAAGCGGCGGCGAATCATCGCATTAGCCGGCTGGGGAACTTATTCGCGCGGCAAAGATTGGTTTGCAGATCGGAGGCGTGCCATGACCAAAGAGGAAATTGGTGCGGCTGACATGCGTCAACCTGCCGACGACATAGCCTGGCGGCGTTTTTGGTTGGCAAATGTGGTGGTGGAAACCGACGGGCGGCCGCTTATGCGCGCTACCCGTCCTGAGTTGCGGCCCAGAAAAGAGTCCCTGAGCCGGCGCCTGCAGAGGCTTCGTCACATGCGGGCGGTACTCGGCGCACCGCCGCACTAAACTTTATCTTATTTTGTACCCGCGCCGGCAATGGCGCGGGTACGCAATGTCGGATCAGCTGCTGCGGTCCTCGCAGCGGAACGGACGTCGATCAGCCCGGGCAGACGGACAGGCCGGTGCAGGCACCGAGCGTATAGTTGGCCGCGACGGCGTTATCGCCCGCGGATTCGAGCGCGTCGTCGGAAATATCGAAGTTCAGGATGCTGTCATCGATCTGTTCGAGCTCAATCTTAGTCATGGCCTAATCCTTTTTTACGGCTCCCCTGTGGAGCTGCTTCACAACGTACAATTAGACCGGGAAATTTCATGTGACGGAAGTCACACAACTTGCGTTTTTTCGGTGCGGCCCAACGGAGATGCTCTGTTTTCGCCGGAAACAGACGTCGGCAAGCCACGTCGTTAACCGTGTTTGCGGTTATTTCCGCGCGATCACTCTGTCTTCGCGAGCGCAGCACCGGCGCGCGGAAGAATGACCCGGAATTCGGTGAACTCGCCGAGCCTGGTATCGACCTCGATCGACCCGCCGTGCTGTTTCACGACAATGTCGTGACTGAGGGAAAGCCCAAGTCCTGTCCCTTCGCCGGCGGGCTTGGTCGTGAAAAACGGGTTGAATATTTTCTCTTTCACATCCGGCGGAATGCCGGTGCCGTTGTCGCGAATGCGAATTTCAACGCTGTCTCCCAGACCCTTCGTCGCAGCCGTAAGCGTCGGCTCGTAGCCATTTCCACCTGCCTCGGCCTTACGCCTGGTCGCCGCGTAGAAACCGTTGACGATCAAGTTGAGCAGCACCCGCGTGATCTCCTGCGGAAACAGATCGGCCTCGCCCGCGCCGGCGTCAAATGACCTTTCGAGCGTGATATTGAAGCCCTGCTTCTCCGCCCGCGCGCCGTGGTAAGCGAGATTGAGGCTCTCCTCGACGAGCGCGTTGATATCGACGACCCGGTGCTCGCCCGAGCCTTCGCGTGAATGCAGCAGCATGTTCTTGACGATGGCATCGGCGCGCTTGCCGTGCTGCACGACCTTGTCGAGATTGCCACGCAAGGTCGTCGTCAGCTCGTCGACCTCGGCGCGCCTCTTGCCATCGAGGGCGATACCTTTCAGCGTGTCCTGCAACTCATCGATCAATTCAGTTGATATGGCCGAGAAATTGTTCACGAAGTTGAGCGGGTTCTTGATCTCGTGCGCGATGCCAGCGGTGAGCTGACCGAGCGAAGCAAGTTTCTGTGTCTGAACCAGGCGATCCTGCGTGCTGCGCAGCTCCTCGAGCGAGGCAGCCAGTTCTCGTGTGCGCCCCTGCACTTCGTCGAACAGGCGCACGTTCTCAATCGCGATTGCCGCCTGGTCGGCGAAGGTTGTGACCAGTTCGATCTGCTTATCGGTAAACGGGCGCACGTCTTTGCGCGTCAGGGAGAGAGCGCCGATCGGCACGCCCTCGCGCAGCATTGGAACGCCTAGGGCGGTGCGAAAGTCACCGGAATCCAGCGCCGGCGAGAACGTGTAGTCGGGATCGGCCTTGACGTCGGTAACTTGAACGATCCTGCCCTCGACCAACGCACGGCCCGCAATTGAGCCGCGGTCCATCTGCACAGGCGTGTTGCGGATAAAGTCTGAAAATGCGCTCGAATAGCCGAAAGTCGCAGCCCTGAAGAATGCACCGTCGATCTCCCGTGTAATGGCACCTTGGTCGGCGTCACTCATGCGGGTCGCCGTTTCAATCAGGGCATCCAAAACCGCCGGCAAATCGAACGTCGATCGGCTGATCGTCTTGAGGACATCCGCGGTAGCGGTTTGTTGCTGAAGGGAGTCCGCCAGGTCGCGCGTCCGCGTCTGCAGTTCCTCGAGCAGGCGGACGTTCTCGATCGCAATCACCGCCTGATCGGCGAAGGTCTCGGCCAATTCGATCTGCTTGCCGGTGAACGGTTTCGGCAACCGGCGCATCAACAGGATGATGCCGATCGACGATCCTCCTGCCATCAGGGGAACGCCGAGTATCGCACGGAAGCCTACAACCTTTTGAACATCGAGAGCTTCATAGTCCCTATCTACAAGGACATCCGGAAGATGAACGGTTTTGCCTGACTGAAGAACACGTCCGGCGACGGTCGCTCGCCCCGGCATCATCGCCACGTTCGCTTTCATGTATTCGCCGGCGTCCGGCGGCAAACCATAGCTCGTAACCCAGAAGTATGCGTGACCTTTCTCGCGAATGATGCCCGCTATGTCCGCGTCGCACAGCCGGGCCGCTGATTCCGTGAGCGTGTCCAGCACTGGTTGCAGGTCGAACGTGGAACGGCTGATGACCTTGAGAACGTCGGAGGTCGCGGTCTGCTGCTGCAGCGACTCGCGCAGCTCGTTCAGCAGCCGCGCGTTTTCGATCGCGATCACGGCCTGGTCGGCAAAAATCCTTACCAATTCGATTTGCTTGTCTGTGAAGGGTTTTACTGTCGGCCGCGTCAGCACGAAGACGCCGATCACGACTCCATCGCGCAACAGCGGCACACCAATGTTGCTTCGGTACCCACCGAGTTTCTGTCCTTCCAGAAACGTGTACTCGGGGTCGGCCAGAACGTCCGGAACGTGAACGACCTTGCCCTCCAAGGCCGTACGTCCTGTGATGGTCCCACGTTCAGGTTTGAATGGATTTTGTTTGGCCCACTCCTCGAACTCGCTGGGAAAACCATAGTTCGCAGCTATTCTGTAGAGTCCATCGTCGCTCAGCTGAGAAATGATCGCCTGCTCGGCTTCGCACAACCGCGTGGCTGACTCTACGAGCGTTCGCAGTACGGCAGTCAGGTCGAATGTCGAGCGGCTGATGACCTTGAGCACGTCTGCGGTCGCGGTCTGCTGCTGTAGGGATTCGCGCAGCTCGTTGAGCAGCCTCGTATTCTCGATGGCGATGACCGCCTGCGCGGCGAAGTTCTTTACCAGTTCGATCTGCTTG
The DNA here is from genome assembly GCA_035708425.1 of Pseudolabrys sp. GTDB lineage: Bacteria > Pseudomonadota > Alphaproteobacteria > Rhizobiales > Xanthobacteraceae > Pseudolabrys. The sequence goes on along the minus strand of DASSSM010000022.1, from coordinate 12,378 downwards.
CTGGAAAAGGGGCGGACCTCCTGGCGATAGATGGAGATTGAACCGACGAGGTCACCCTCCTTCAGCATCGGGACAATCAGCAATGTCCGGGCCCCGGCGCGATCAGCCAATTTGACCACGGCCGGATCACCGTCAAGGTATGGTTTTTGGGTTTTGATGTCCTCGATATGCGCAACCTGTTTCGTTCGGGCCACATGGGCCAGACCGCTGTCAGGGTGAGGATGAATGATTTCGCCCAGGCGCGTTTTGAATTGAGGCGGCGGATTGTGAAGTGCAACGTTCCGATAGGCGCCGTCCTCGTACAAGTTGAGCGTTCCGAAGCCGGCCTGGCAAATGTGCGTGGCGCTCTCAACAATCGCCTGGAACACGGGCTCCAGGTTGCCAGGCGACGAGCTGATGACCTTCAGGACGTCGGAGGTCGCGGTCTGCTGCTCGAGCGACTCGCTCAGGTCATCCGTGCGCTGGCGCAGCTCGTTGAGTAGCCGCGTGTTCCCGATGGCGATGACGGCCTGGTCGGCGAAGGTGTTCACCAGCTCAATTTGCTGGGGCGTGAAGGGCTGACGCACGGACCGTATGAGTGCGAGTACGCCAATAGGCGCTCCCTCCCGGAGGAGGGGGACGCCCAGCATGGTGCGATAACCTTCGAGCTTGCCGGTCTCCAGCTCGTATTCCGGGTCATCGCGAATGTCGTGGATGTGAACTGTCTTTGCTTCCAGCAGCGTCCGGCCCACGCATGAACCGCGGCTGGGCCCAAGCGGAATGTTGATCAAATAATCTTTCTGCCTTGACTCGATCGTCTGATAGGACGCGGCCAAGTGACTGGCAGACCCCTCAACCAGCCAGATGTTCGCGATGTCCGCCGCGCACAAGCGGGCTGCCGACTCGGTCAGGGCATCGAGCACCGTTTGCAGTTCGAAGGTCGAGCGGCTGATGACCTTCAGGACGTCGGCGGTCGCGCTCTGCTGCTGCAGCGATTCACGCAGCTCGTTGAGCACCCGCGTGTTCTCGATGGCGATGAGGGCCTGTGAGGCGTAGCTTTTCAACGCCGCAACCTGCCGGTCGGACAGCGGACCTGGCGCCAACCGCACGACGCTGAGCGTGCCAATGGCAGTACCGCCGCGCATCATCGGCATGACTGTTACCGCCCGATAGCCGCTGGCCAGAAAGTTTTTCGCGCCGGCTGCAAGTTCAGGCGGTGCTTCCCGGCCGTCGGGAATGTCCAGAATCTTACGATCAAGAAACGCAACGCCGTGAATGTATTCGCGGGTGATCGGCACCGGCCACCGGCGCCGCCACGCCTTTGCACGAACGGAATCCGCCTCGGCAAATGCGGCGGCCCGCAATTTGTCTCCGTCGGGGAGCGCGATACAAATGGCGGCATCGGGAAAGAGCTTCAGCCCGCTCTGCACGATCGTGTCCAACACGGGCTGCGTGTCGGACGGCGAACTGCTGATCAGCTTGAGAATTTCCGCAGTCGCGGCCTGCTGATACAGCGCTTCGTCGCGCTCGCGCGCGAGCTGCGCTGTCGCTGTGCCCTCGACCACAGCTGTGCGAGTGCCTGCGCCCTTCGACGCCTTACGCCTCGATGCCTTGACGCGCGCCTTCGCCGTCTTGCGACCAGTCTTGCGCCGCTTCATTCCTTACGCCCCTGACACCCATCGTACGCATCAAATATGCGCGCCAAAAGGGCCTCGACCGGAACGAATAAGCAAAAGTGAACAAATTTTCGCCGCCAACCCGCGACGGGGCCTGATGCGATCCGGGAATGGAGCACGATCGCGCCCCGCGGCACTTGATTTGGGTGCCAATAAAGGCATCAAATGCATCGTACGCTATCGATTTTGGAAATGTGACCGGGAGGTTGAAATGACTGGTCTCTTCAATGCGGCAAAGCTCTGCGCAGTTCTTCTCGCGGCAACGTTCTTTTTAACCGCCGCTGCCTCGTGGTCACAGGCGGAAACCGGCAGAGTGCATCTGAAAGTCACCAGTGTCGGGTTCATCGTGGGTGTTGGCGGCGGCTCCGGCACCTTGACCTTCCGAGGCAAGACATACCCCCTGCGCCTCAGCGGCGTCAGCGCCGGTACGATCGGCGCGTCAGGGATGGACCTGGTCGGCACCGCCTCCAATCTGCGCACCGCCGCAGACATCGCGGGGACTTACTCGGCCGCCTCTGCCGGACTTGCCGTGGCAGGCGGCGCAAAAGCCGCAACCCTGCAGAATGCGAACGGCGTCGTGCTGACGCTACAGGGAAGGCAGGTTGGCTTTCAGGCTAACCTCAGTGTCAGCGGCGTGACCATATCCCTGCAGTAGCAATCGTTCGCTGCCCGGCTGTAGTGCTTCTCACGCCGCCTGCGGCGGGCCTTCCGCCTCGCGGGCGCGCTGGAGGCCGAGTTGGCGTTCTCGCCATATGACGTAGAGCCCGGCGGCTGCGACGATCGTCGCGCCAACGTAAACCAGCGTGTCTGGCAACTCGCCAAACAACCAGTAGCCGAGCAGCAGCGCCCAGAGCATCGACGAGTAGTCGAACGGCGCGACCACCGAGGCCGCGGCGTAACGATAGCTCTCGGTCAGCAGAATGTGCGCAAAGCCGCCGAGGACACCGAGCGCAATTAGCGCGGCGAGCTCGCGCGGCGTGGGCGAATGCCAGGCGAACGGCAGGGTCAGCGCGCCGGCGATCGCGCAGACCAGCGAGAAATAGAACACGATGGATGACGTCGTTTCGCTCTGTGTCAGCCGCCGGGTCTGGATGACCGTTCCTGCGTTGCAGAAAGCCGAGATGACGGCAAACATAGACCCGGCCGCCGCGGCTGTGCCACCAATCGCCGCATAGCGGCCGACGTCGAGGTGTGGGATCAGCATCACGATGACGCCGGCAAATCCGATCGCTACCGCCGACCAGCGGTAGATGCGAACGCGCTCCTTCAAAATGATGGCGGCCAGCGCCACCGTGATGAGCGGCGACGCGAACGAGATTGCGGTCGCGTCGGCCAGCGGAAGCCGGGTGAGCGCGGAGAAGTTGGTGAACATGCCGCCGACGCTGAGCAGGCCGCGGCCGAGCTGGCCAAGTGGACGGCTGGTACGCACTGCGGTCGCGAGCTCGCCGCGAATGGCATAGACGAGCACGACCGGCAGGATCGCGAAGGCGCTGCGGAAAAACACCATCTGTCCGATCGGCGCGACGTCGCCGAGCTGGCGCACCAGGGCGGACATGGCGGCAAAGAGCAGAGCTGAAATCAGTTTCAGGCCGATGGCCTTGAATGGATGCATCGCGGGCTCAACGAGTCACCCATTCATACCGGCGCCGCTCCGCCTTGTCATCGCTGAACAACTCTCGAATTCCGGCCGTCAGCGTAGCGGACGGACCTCTTCGACATCAACCGCTTTGCTTTCTATTGCGTACGTTATTACGCCGTCGCCTGGGATTCGCTGAACGTCTTCTTTTGATTCTGGCTGAACTTGACCTCGTTCGTCGCTCAGCTGAATACGAGGTACGAAAGCAAAATTACAACCGACAGTCCGACAATCAGCACGACGTTGAAGCGGAAATTAAACCCCGGAGCTCCGCCGTGTGACCGGGATTCCTGCAGGAGTTGGACATTTTCAGCGTGCGGGATGTTCTCTTGCCTAGCATTTGTCTTCGCTCGCACTTAAGAGAGGACCGCCGGGGAAAGCGGTCCTCCCTCTCCACTCTTGCCTAATCGATGACTTGAATGACCGTGCGGTTTGAGGGCTCGACCAGATAGATGTGGTCGTCGGAGTACACGTAGTGATATCTCGAGAACTTCGGACCCCAGGCAGAAGGAGCCGCTCTTAACTCCACATCGGCTGGAACTCTTGTGCCCACCGCGATCCTCTCCTGTACCCTGACCGGGGCTACTTTCTCCTTCACAACGTACTCCTTGATCAAAGTTCGTTGCTCGGGTTCCACAACAATAGTGTCTGCAGGGCCTACGCCTACGGTTTGACCAAACGCCGTCGCCCCGGTGAGGCAGGCCATAAGACCCGCTGCCATCAATGTGCGTTTCATGTCCAAGCTCCATTCGTTGAGGGCAGAATCGCCCTTTGACGAACGCCAATGGAGGACATGCAGTTCCTACTGGCAAAGAAACCGTCATCAACGCTGTCGCAATGAATAAAGAACGAGCGCACTAAGCGCACTTACGCAGTGAAGCTGCGTGGCTGGTGCGCACTGAACGGTTCGCGACGTTCGAGCGATGATTTGGCAAGGCAGCGGTGACATACCGTCCTAAAGTCTTCCCATCAAAACCAAGATCAACAGGATTACGATCACCAGTCCCAGCCCGCCGCCGCCATAGTAGCCGGTGCCGTAAAAGGGCCCGCCACCCAGCCCGCTAAATCCGCCAAGCAGAACAATCACTAAAATGATCAATATGATCGTGCCGACCGACATTTGCTCTCCAAATAAGACCTATCAGGCGAAATCCGGCGCACGCGCCCAGAACAGGTTAGACGCTACGCGTACCTATGCGTTGGTGCCGCAGCCAGAAACCGGCAAAATCAGCTGCGTCCATCTTCCCTGTTGCGGCCGGTTGCCACCGGGCGCGTGCGCGATTCAACGCGGAACTACGGGTTTAGTTCATGCGTCGGCGAGGCTTATTCGATCTTTCCCGGAAAGGCCTGAAGTGGTTTGCTAATCTACGACCGGCTTCCTGCGCTTGCTGCCGTGCGTATTCGCATAAATTTTTGTGAACTCCGCCCCGAACAGGAAAATCTGCGCCGAGTAGTAAACCCACAGCAGCAGTACGATGAGCCCGCCCGCGGCACCGTAGCTCGACGCGACCGCGCTGCTGCCGATGTACCAGCCGATGATTGCTTTTCCGATGTTGAAGAGAAGCGACGTCATCAGCGCCCCGACGATCACGTCGTTCCACCGGAGCGTGCGGTCGGGCAAAAGCTTGTAGATCGCGCCAAACAACAAGGCGAAGAGCGCCCATGAGACAGCGAAATTGAGTCCGGACAGGATCAACGTGCCCACGGGTAACCGATCCAGATAGTTCGCGAAAACGGTCAGGCCTGCGCTTACGACAAGGGACACCATCAGCAAAAATCCCAAGGCCGCCACCAGCCCGAGGCTCGTGACTCGGGTGCGGATGAGACGCGACAGCGTGGTCTCCCGTGAGCGGGTTTTCCAGATCGTGTTCAGCGCAGCCTGCATCTCGCCGAATACGCCAGAAGCGGTGGCGATCAGCATGGCGACCCCGACGATGGTCGCGACGATACTCGATGACTTGGCAGAGGCACTGGCGATGACAGATTGCAATACGTCGGCAGCCTGCTTTCCCATCAGTTCGCTGAATTGACCGCTGATGGCGTCCTGCGCGGCGTCACGTCCAAAGGCGAGACCCGCGATCGCGATCACGATCAGCAGTACGGGGGCAAGAGACGTAGCGGCATAGAAAGCGATGGCGGCGCCCCGGCTCAAGGCCTCGTCATCGATGAAGGACCGCGTGGTATCCACCAGCAGCTTCCAGGCGGAGGCCAACATTTATGAACCTCTGCAAAACCTTGGCCAGCCGCCAGAAATACAGGCAGCCGGTTACCGCTCCTGTACCCCGAGCTCTTTCATGACCGTTTCCGCGTTGTCGCCGACCTTGGCAATCGCAGCTTCGATCTCGGCTCTCGATTTTTTGAGACGCTTGCACCAATGACGCGCCAGATCCTTGCTGGATAAATCGACGCGATTTCGTTCTTTCCTTGCAACCGAAGTTGTCAGCATGAGACCTGCGATCCATGTGATCACGGACAAGCGTCGAAGTGTCCGTTTGTTCCGGCGGAACGAGGCAGGCCGCCGCTCGTTGTTGGTACGGCCAAAGCCAAGTCTTACCTGCATCAAAAGACACAGGAGCATCAGTCATGGACTGGAATCGCGTAGAAGGTAATTGGAAGCAGTTCAAGGGACAGGTCAAAGAGAAGTGGGGCAATCTCACCGATGACGACCTCGACAAGATCGAGGGTCATCGCGATCAGCTGGAGGGAGTAATCCAGGAGCGATACGGGATCGCGAAGGATCAAGTCAGGAAAGACGTCGACGCCTGGCTGGAATCGGTGTGACACGGCCGGACAAATCCGATACGCGTCGTCAAAAGCGGACATCCAGCGATGTCCGCTTTTTCTTGGCCGCTTTGGGGCAATGGCACCCGCAAAGATCCTTTTGTGCTCGCGGACCGCATCAAGCCCATATCGGATCTTACGATTTACTCGCCTCGCTTCGGCTAAATGAAATTACCGATAATTCATGGCTTCTCGCATTCACGGATTGCTCCTATAAAGTGCGCGTCGCGCATGCTCCGAAAATCTCCGCCATCCGTTTTGAAAGGCAAGGCCCCACGATCGGGCCGCGCTGACTTTTCAGTTGCGCAAATCCTGGCGCTGGCTGTGGCGCTCACGTTGCTGATCTCGATACCGATCTTGACTCATCCCCTCCCGCCTCTGTCCGACTACGTTAATCATCTTGCGCGGATGCACGTGATCGCGGACCTGTCCCGCAATCAGCAGCTGGCGGTGTTTTACCAGCTGAATTGGCAGGTGATCCCCAATCTGGCGATGGACGCTATCGTGCCGTCGCTCGCCCGGCTCGTGAACGTTTACCTCGCCGGACAGATTTTTCTGGTCGCGATGTTCGCGCTCATCATATCCGGGGTCGTGATGCTCAATCGCGCGCTGGTCGGCCGATTCTCTGTGCTGCCGTTGCTGGCAATCCCACTGCTCTACAATTACGTATTTCTTGTCGGCCTGACGAATTACATATTCGGAATCGGCGTCGCCCTATGGACGTTGGCGGCGTGGATCAGCACCAGAGAGCGTGCCTGGCCAATACGCTTCACACTATCGACCGCGTCAATCGTCATCTTGTTTTTCTGCCATCTGTCAGCGCTCGGTATCTATGCGATCGGCCTGCTCTCCGTAGAAGTTTTGCGGTTGTGGCAGCACAAATCCGCTCCCTGGCCGCCTAGAATTGCGGAGTTCGTTGTGAGCGGCATGCCATTTCTTGTCGTCGTGCCGCTACTTTATCAAAGCCCCACAATGCGCCTTGTCGCCGCGACCTCCTGGGAACAGCGCGGCAAGCTCGACGGGTTGTTCTTCGTCTTTTCTACCTATTCCGACATTGCGGCCTTCGCCCTGATCACAATTTTGGCCGCGGGCGTGGTGTGGGCCGTGCGCCACCGCGTTCTGCAATTTCATCCGCTGGCTACGGTTCTTCTTATCGTTGGAGGTGTCGTTTATTTCGCACTGCCACGGGTGATGTTCGACACCTACATGACCGATCAACGCGTGCCGCTTGGCGTGGTCTTCATGCTGTTCGCCTGCGGCGACCTCGACACGCGCCGCCGCCTGGTCCGGCGTGGATTCCTGAGCCTGCTCGTGGTTCTCATTGCCTTGCGGCTGCTGGAGGTCGATTACAACTGGTCGCAGCTGTCGGACTCGACGAGCGAATTTCGTTCATCGGTTCGGCGCATCGCGCCGGGTTCGAAGGTCTTCGTTGCCTATGCCAATGCGTCAGCTGGCGAGGACGTGCGCGACCTCGGCCTTGTCCATGCCGCCTGCATTGCCACGATCGAGCGTTCGGCGCTGGTCACGACATTGTTCACCGTCGAGGGCAAGCAAGTCGTGCACGTTCGTCCCGACTACCGCGATTTCGCAGACCTGAATGATGGAACACCGCCGTCAACGCCGCAGCTCATTCTGGCTGCCGAGCATCCGCTGCCGGATATGCCTGCCTTTTGGCTCAACTGGACCAGGTTCGACTATATCTACATTCTCTTCACTGAAGACGACGCGCCCAACCCCGATCCGGCACGGCTGCGTCTCGTCACCGACGGCGACCGTTTTCAGCTCTATCGGGTCATCAAACCCCAATAGCAGTCGTCGATTATTATGAAATCCGAAATTTGTTCGGCAAATCGTAATCTTCAAAATCCCGTTTGTTCGTGTCGAGATTTTCAAGATTAAAGAACAGGCACTCATCGTGCATGAAATGAGGGCCGGCGTGCCATGTGGCAACGTGAAGTTTGATGACGCAGTCGCCAGGAACTCGGAACGCCGCCAGTCGCGCAAGTTCGGGGCGGGTCCCGTCAGCCAGATTGTTCGGCGGGGCCACGGCGATAAACCATTCCTTGCCTTGCAACGAGCCAAGGCACTGGGTCACACGCCGATGGCGCGCCAGCTTGGAGAAAACGAGCCCATTTTTCTTCAGACGCATGATCCATAGCCGCGGCGTCCCGTTGGTCAAAATCAGGCTAGGCTCTTCAGCGCTGGTCTCCGGATCATAAGGGTTGACGTCAAATTGCGAGCCGGCCGCACGCGGATAAATAACTTCGCCGTAGGGTCCGAACTGCGTCGCATCAAGCGGGTTTGCGGGAAGCGCAGTGACTGTGGTTGCACGCATGCTTAAGCCGCCAGCGATAGCCGACCGATATTAAATCACCATCATGGAGATAGCGCTACTTCGCCGCCGGACATAACAATCAACAGTCCCTCTTCCGATTGGGAAATAAACCGGCTGTACTTCTGGCCCTGTATCTTCATCCGATCAACCCGCGACCCGCGCAATCCTGGCGGCCGATTCTGCCTCGCCGACCACCTGGATGGTGCGCAAAACACTCGATGGGTTGACGCTGATCGAATCGATGCCGAGTTGCGCCAAATATCTGGCGATCTCGGGATAGTTGGCCGGCGCCTCTCCGCAGATTCCGACGTGGCGTCGATTGCGCTTGGCTCCGGTGACCGCCAGCTTGAGCATTTCCAGCATGCCAGGATCGCGCTCGTCAAAGTCGAAGGCGACGATTTCTGAATCGCGATCGACACCGAGCGTGAGTTGCGTCAGATCATTGGACCCGATGGAAAATCCATCGAACAGCTCGGCAAAAGAATCGATCTGAATAACGTTGTTCGGGATTTCGCACATGACGTAGATTTCGAGGCCATTATCGCCGCGCCTGAGGCCGTGCTTGGACATCTCATCGATGACCCGTTTTGCTTCTTCGACGCGCCGGCAAAACGGCACCATGACGCGCAAATTCGTCAGGCCCATCTCGCCACGAACACGACGGAGCGCCGCGCATTCGAGCGCGAAACCCGCGGCATAGGCGGGGTGCGCGTAGCGTGCCGCGCCCCGAAAGCCCAGCATCGGGTTTTCCTCTTTTGGCTCGAAGCCCTCGCCGCCCAACAAGCGTGCGTATTCGTTGGTCTTGAAATCGGAAAGACGCACGATGACCGGCTTTGGATAGAAGGCCGCCGCGATCGTGCCGACGCCTTCCGCGAGCCTGTCGACAAAATAGGCTGCCGGATCGGCGTAGTTGCGGACCAATCGCTGGATCGCCCTGCGCGCGGGAGCCGAGGCAACCTTGTCAGGCTTCACCAGGGCCATCGGATGAACTTTGATATATTCACTTATGATGAATTCCATGCGCGCAAGGCCGACCCCTTCATTGGGCAGCATTGCGCACTTGAAGGCCAATTCCGGATTGCCAAGATTGAGCATGATCGCGGTGCGAGGCAGCTTAAGTTCGTTCAGGCTGAGCCGGGCGGTCTTTACCGGCAGCGCGCCCGCATAGACGTGACCGGCCTCTCCTTCGGCACAGGACACCGTCACCGTCGCTCCCGCCTTCAGCGTCCTTTTGGCGTTGGTCGCACCCACAACCGCCGGAATGCCGAGTTCGCGGGCCACAATGGCGGCGTGACACGTGCGTCCCCCGCGTTCCGTCACAATCCCGGCCGCAATTTTCATGACCGGTTCCCAGTCCGGGCTCGTCGACTCGGCAACCAAAACTTCGCCCGCTTTGAATTTCTTGAGCTGCTTCACGTTTGCGATCGTGCGGATCTGACCGACCGCGATTTTTTCTCCGACCGCGCGGCCCTCGGCCAGCACGGCGCCGGTGCTCTCGAGTGAATAGGTTTCGAACCCCGTCGACGGCCGCTGGGATACGACCGTCTCCGGCCTTGCCTGGATGATGTAAAGCTGACCGTCCGTGCCGTCTTTTGCCCATTCGATATCCATCGGCATAAGATGGCCGGCGATCCTCGAATAGTGATCCTCAACCGCAATCGCGTCACCGGCGAGTTTCAGCACTTCGCTGTCGGTCAGACAGAAACGCTCGCGCTGGGTCTTAGGGACCGTGACGTTTTTTGTTCCACCTTTGCGCCCGGCATAAACCATGCGCAGTTGCTTGCCGCCGAGCGACCGGCTCAATACGGCGCGAAAGCCCGCGCGGAAGGTCGGCTTGTGGACGTAGAACTCATCAGGGTCGACGGTGCCCTGCACGATGTTCTCGCCGAGCCCATAGACACCGGTGATGAACACAACGTCGCGAAATCCGGATTCGGTGTCGAGCGTAAACATGACGCCGCTGACGGCACGGTCGGCGCGCACCATCTTCATCACGCCCACCGAAAGCGCGACCTTGAAGTGGTCGAAGCCTTTGTCAATGCGATAGGAAATTGCCCGTGCGGTGAACAGCGACGCAAAACAATGACGGCAGGCGTCAAAGAGTTCGTCAGCACCTCGAACGTTGAGATAACTTTCGTGCTGTCCGGCAAAGCTGGCTGAAGGCAGATCCTCGGCCGTGGCAGAGCTCCGGACGGCAACGGCGACGTTGGGCCCGTATTGGTCCTCGAGCTTGCGATAGGCCAGAACAGCCTGGCGCTTGAGTTCATCATTGCCGGTCGCGCGATAAACAATCCGGCGAAGTTGGGCGGCCCGCTTTGCCAGAGTTTCGACGCGCCGCCTGTCGAGCCCGTCGAGGAGCTTGCGCAGCGGCTCCCAGGCGTTGGCCGTGGTGAGAGCGTCGCGGTAAGCCTGCGCACTCAAGGCAAAGCCGTTTGGAACGCGCATTCCTTGCGCGGCCAGCGTCGAATAGAGCTCACCGAGCGAGGCATTCTTGCCACCGACGATCGGTACGTCGCTCAGGCGAATGTCGGAAAACCACCGGATGTAGCTGGTTTCAGGCATATTGTTTGTAAGCAAAGTCCATAACCGCGGCTTCGACATTGATTTCCGTCAATGGCAACCAATGCGAATTACCGCAATAAAATAAGATGCAAAAAGGTGTCCAGCGGGTCGCATTTTACTTCGTGGCGCATGAGGACGACTGGCAACTCTTCATGAATCCTTCTGCTTTTTATGACGTGCTTGATGCCAATACAAAGACCGTCTTTATCCACTTGACGGCAGGCGATGCGGGCCTTGGAACAAATACGGGTGGACGCAAGCACCCCTACTACGCCGCGCGCGAAAATGGCGCTGAGAACGCGATCCGTTTCATGGCCGATTCAGACAATCGTGCGCCGGACGAAACGGGGGTCTCCACGCCCGCATTCAACGGCCGTCAGATCCGCCGCGTGAGCTACCGCAACACGGTGGCGTACTTCCTGCGCTTGCCGGATGGAAGCCCGGAGGGCGATGGTTATGCCGGTACAGGAGATCAATCACTCCGGCGGCTGGCGCAGGGTCAAATCCGGGCACTCGCTGCTGTCGACGGGAGCGCCTCGTACTCGGGCTGGACTGACCTGACGTCTACGCTCCGTGCCATCATCGAGCTTGAGCGCGGGCAGGCTCCGATCATCCACTTCAATTTGCCGGAGGTGGATACCAAGCTGAACCCCGGCGATCATCCCGACCACTATATGACGGGTCAGGCTGCGCTCGCTGCCACGGAAGGCCTCAGCGCGCAGCGCGTGCATTATCTGGGATACAGCAGCGCCAAATTACCAGAGAATCTCGCTGCGAAGGACCGCGACATGAAATGCGCGGTCTATGCGGTCACCGGCGCCAGCCTATTGGCGCTCGATCACCCGATCTCCTGGCGGCACTACGACGAAAGCTTTGCCGGACGCACCTACTTCAGGCAGCCCTAAAATTAAAGAGGCCGCATTCAAACGCCCCTGTCACGGCGAAATGCGGAATGCGTTAGGGAGTTCATGATCTTCAAAATCCCGTTTGTTCGTGTCGAGATTTTCAAGATTGAAGAACAGACATTCGTCGTGCGTGAAGTGAGGGTCGGCATGCCAGGTGGCGACGTGGAGTTTGATGACGCAGTCGCCTGGAATTCGAAATGCCGCCATTCGCGCAAGTTCGGGGCGTGCCCCGTCGGTCATATCGTTCGGCGGCGCCACGGCGATAAACCATTCCTTGCCCTGCAAGGAGCCAAGGCACTGTGAGACGCGCCGATGCCGCGCCAGCTTGGAAAAAGCAAGCCCGTTTTTCTTCAGACGCATGATCCATAATCGCGGCGTGCCGTTGGTTAAGGTCAGTTTCGGTTCTTCGGTGCTTGTCTCCGGGTCATAAGGATTGATGTCAAATTGTGAGCCAGCCGCACGCGGATAAATCACTTCGCCATATGGGGCGAACGATTTCGCGTC
>DASSSM010000021.1:0-2318 GCA_035708425.1 Pseudolabrys sp. | reverse complement strand
GATCTGAACGCATGTGGCCGTGACAAAACATTTGCCGCCTGAAACTGCTAACCGTCGTACATGGACCATGGTTCCTCATCCAAGCTCTCGCGCCGAAGGGACCACGCTGTGAGCGCGCCGCGCCAACGTGCCGACCGCCTTCTGGTAGAGCGCGGCCTGTTTGAAAGCCGCGCCAAGGCCCAGGCGGCGATCCAAGCCGGGCTTGTATTTGCCGACGATCGGCCGGTGCGTAAGGCGTCCGAGGAACTGGCAACCGATTCTGTCATACGCGCAAGCGCCGCGCACCCCTACGTTTCACGTGGCGGCATCAAGCTTGCGGCCGCGCTCGAACAATTCGGCTTTGACCCCAAAGGGCATGTCTGCCTCGACGTCGGCGCGTCCACCGGCGGATTTGCGCAGGTCTTGCTCGAGCACGGGGCCAAGCGCGTCTACGCGGTCGACGTCGGACGCGGCCAGCTGCACGAATCCCTGCGGCTACGGCCCGAGATCACTTTGCTAGAGAGGACCGATAGCCGCTCGCTTTCCCCCCACCTGCTGGACGAAGCGCCGGATTTTTTCACTGTCGACGTCAGCTTCACGTCTCTCAAGAACGTGCTGCCGTCGGCGCTCGCGCTCGCCAAAGCGCCTGCCCAGCTTGTTGCATTGATCAAGCCGCAATTCGAGGCCGGTCGCACCGCATTGAAAAAGGGTATCGTTCGCGACCGCGCTGTTCACGCCGCGGTCTGCGGTGAGATCGAGAAATTTGTCACCGCGCTTGGCTGGCACGTCGTGAAAACGATCGAGTCGCCGATCACCGGCGGTGATGGAAACATCGAATTCCTGCTTGGAGCCGTGCGTGACTGAACAGCTCACTATTTCGCGGCTTGGCCATCGCGGCGACGGCATCGCCGACACGCCTGAAGGCGCGGTCTACGTACCCTACACGCTTCCCGGCGAATCCGTCACCGTGGGGCGCATCGCTGGCCATCCCGACCGACGGCATCTGTTGCATGTCGACAAGCCCAGCCACGAGCGCGCTGCGCCGGTTTGCAAGCATTTCGGCACCTGCGGCGGCTGCGCGCTGCAACACTGGTCTCTCGCCGAGTACCATCTTTGGAAACGTTCGCTTGTCGCCGATGCCCTCGCGCAAGCCGAACTGGTTGCGCCGGTCGCAGACCTGGTTGACGCGCACGGCGCGGGCCGGCGGCGCGCGGTATTTCATGCACGGCGCGGGACCCACGACGTTTTGGAAGTCGGTTTCGCAGCCCCGCGGGCGCACCATATCGTCCCGATCGACGATTGCCCCATTCTAGCGCCCGGGCTTGCAGGCGCCGTACGCGCCGCGTGGGCGATCGCGGAGGTGCTCAAAAGCGCGGGAAAACCGCTCGATATCCAGGTGACCGCAACCGACACCGGCCTCGATATTGATGTCCGCGGATCAGGAACGGTTGCCGCCGAGCGGCTCTCCGCGCTTGCGAAGGTCGCTGAGACACACAAGCTCGCGCGGCTCACACGCCATGGCGAACTGGTCGCACAACGCTCACAACCGTTGTTGCGCGTCGGGCGTGCCGACGTGCCGTTGCCTCCGGGTGCATTCCTCCAAGCGACCGCCGAAGGCGAAGAAACATTGGCGCGCCTCGTGTTAGAGCACGCCGGCAAGTCCCGGCACGTCGCCGATCTTTTCACGGGGATCGGCACGTTTGCTCTTCGTCTGGCTGAGGCCGCGCGGGTTGCGGCCTCTGACAGCGAGCCCGCCGCTATTAGAGCCCTGCAGCAGGCAGCCGGCAAAACAAGTGGCCTCAAGCCCATCGATGCGCAAGCGCGCGATCTGTTCCGGCGCCCGTTCATGGCATCCGAACTGAAGAATTTCGAAGCGGTGGTATTCGATCCGCCGCGGCAGGGCGCCGAAGCGCAGGCGCGCGAGCTCGGCAAGAGCGCCGTACCCATCGTCGTTGCGGTGTCCTGCGACGCAAACACGTTTGCGCGCGATGCCAAGATTCTCGTCGACGCCGGCTACAAAATCGCTTCAGCCGTTCCCGTCGACCAGTTCCGCTATTCGCATCATGTCGAAATCGTTGCGAAATTCAGCCGATAGTTACTGATAGCCGCCCCAGCGCTCCTGCCACAGTCTCTCGCCGATCGTGCAGGAGACGCGCGCACGCGCAGCGGGCACAATTTGTGGCGCAGCCTGCCGTCCAGCAACTTCCAGGACGAGCTTGGTGCGTGTCGCCTCGATGAATTTTTCGCGCTCGCGGATCGGGATAACAAACGCGCCCGGCCCGCCGATCACGCAATCCTCGTAGTACTCGTCGAGATTGTCGATATCCATAGTCCCGGGG
>DASSSM010000020.1:0-3952 GCA_035708425.1 Pseudolabrys sp. | reverse complement strand
GCCAGCTCGGCGATCCTCAATATCTGCGGAAAGCCAATGCGCTCTATTACGAGTTTGAAGAGGTCGGTCTCAACAAGCAGCTTGGGTACGGGTCGCCCGCCGACCTCACGGATTTGTATCCTCAATTCTACTGGAAAACGGTTTCACCATACATTCAGACCGCGATCCGCTATCTCAACGTGACGTCGAGCGGCCGCCAATGGATTGCAAATCTCTACAGCAACGTCTTCCGGGCGGAGCGCGATCTTCGGCTGTCGGGGCCACAGCGATAGCGGAGCAGGCGGTTGTTGGACGCCATATGCGAAAGCGGCTAGGTTGCCGAGCTGGTGAGACGGTCGATATTCGCGGCTCGCTGCCTTTTGACCGACGGGGGCTCGTCGCATGGGCGTTCTTCTCTGGGTTCTCATCATTGGTTGTGTCGCCGGCACGATTGCACGCGTGCTCATGCCTGGACCTAACAGGCTCAAGGGCTTCGTGCTCACGATCGTTCTAGGCGTTGCCGGCGCTTTCCTGGCAACTTACATCGGTCGCATACTCGGTATGTACCGCCCGGGAGAAAGCGCAGGCTTTATAGGAGCAACCGTCGGCGCCTTGCTCATTCTCTTTATCTGGCATCGGCTGGTTGCAGCCGATGTGATCCCCGATCACGGTCTCTGAGCAGCGCTAGTTCGCCGATTCAAACCATTGCAAAAAACGCGCGCCGGCGATGCCGCGTGTCAATGCGAGGTTATATTCACGGAACACGTCCAGCCTTTCCCATCCCGTCTCCGGCCAAGTCCTGATTGCGCTCTCCAGACGGGGAAGATCGATCATTTTGCGGGCTAGCGGCGAACGGGAAAGCGCAGCGACCTGTTGCGATAGCGCGCCGCGATTTGCCGCGAGTTTTTCATACCAGTCCGCGGCCTGAAGACCTCGCGAGCGGTTGGTCAAGACCGCTTCGGGAAGCATTCCCCACATGGCACGACGAACGAGTGAACGGTCCGTTCCTTCGGCAAGAAACTGTTCGGGTGGGATTCCGAAACAATAGGAGACAACATCGATGTCCGCCGTCGGGTCGCGGACCTCAACTCCGGTGACGGCCTTTTCAGCAGCGTGCCAGTCTCCGAGGTAGTCAACTTGTCCGAGCCCCTGTGCACGTTCGTTGCGGCGGACACGGTAGAGAAAGTCGTGGCCGAACTTGCGGGCCCGACGTTCAACAGCCATGGCATTTGCGAAGTCCGCTCGGATCGGAGAATGGTCCTGCCAGGCCGCGGCATGATTTGGCCGCTGGCGGCGGTCGATCCAATTGCCAATCGGCAATGGGACAAGAGGGTCGACAAAAAGCCTTTTGAATGCAACTGACCGCGAAAACGGCGTGCTTCGGTAATAGAGCCGCCATTGACGATGAGCGAGCAGGAGTCTTCCGCGCAGCAGGTGGGAGACCGTCTGTGACCAGCCGTCCCAGCTTATCGTGTAGTTTCCATGGAGGCCGCCGAGCAATACGCGGCAGTTTTGCCGCCGCGCGTGTTCGAGAACACCTAACGTCCAGGCGAAGTTACTTGGGTTTCGCACCGGCCCATTCAGCGCAATGAAAAAGCGCTCAAGCGCGGCAAAGTCGTCGCACTCGTTATTGTGCACATAGTGGACATCGATATTGCCGAGCTTGTCCTTGATTGCTTCGACGAAAGGAGTTTCGTCTGCATGAGAGCCGTCCGGCACGGGACCGTCGAAGCCTCGGCGGGGGACGCCTGTAAACGCGGGTAACCTCTGTTTTTTCTCTGCGAGTGTGCGAGCGGCGAGAGCCACGACCGAAGAAGAATCGAGGCCACCGCTCAGCAGGGCGCCTACCGGATGAAGGCTGCGCATTTGGCGCCGAACGGCGCGGTCGAGCTGCTCACGCAACCCTTCCGCATAGGCGGCATCGGACTTCAGCTTAACCGGAGTAATTTCATCGAGCGCCCAGTAACGCTGCAGCTCGAGGGAGCCGTCGGATCCAACCCGCATCAGGTGTGCGGGCGGAATGCGAAAGATGTTCCGGTAGATGGTGCCCGCATGATCAGCGTGATTGAGCACGAGGAAATCGGCGATTTTTTCCTCGCAGAGCTCTCGCTGTACGTTGTCGAACGCAAACAGTCCGTTGGGCATCGTGGCAAAGGCAAAGGAGTGCTTGTCCCTGTGCCACATCAGAACATTCAGACCCAGATGGTCGCGTGCGAGTGTCAGCGACCTTTTTCTGCCGTCCCATATGGCAACCGCGAAAGGTCCGCGCAGCATCGAAAAAATGCGATCGCCGATCTTCTCCCAGGCAAAGAGCAGCAGACGTGCGTCGGACCATTCCGCGACAAACTGCCGATTGAGAGAAAGACGGCTGAACAAATCGTCGCGATTGTCGATCCGCAGGTCGGCAGTGATCATCGTTCCGCCGGCGCCACGAGTCGGTTGATGATCGTGCTGATCCTCGGGAGTCATTCGCATCATGGCGTGAACAAGTCCGACGTTGTCCTGCGCGATGACGCCGTCTTTGTCCGGCCCATATTGATGAAGGGCGTTCGCCACGCGCTCAAGCTCCTGGCGCCTGACGCCCCTGTCGTCAAAACGGACTATGCCGGCTATGCCGCTCATTGACGAAATGCCTAAATGGTTCTCGGTGCTCCGAACTCGGCAATGCGTGTAAATCGGTCGCCGCCCGCGTCACCGATGATCGTGTGGTCGCCGACCTCGACCCAGGCATGACCGGCCAACTCCTGCTGCTCGCGTGCCACCGCAAGGCAAAGTCTGCTGGCGATGCCGCGCCGGCGCAGCATGGCGTGCGCCGCGAGCGCGCGAGGCAGGCATAGATCATTTCGCGGTGAATTCGCTGAGACCATATCGACAGCCCAGTTTATCCATCCGACTTCGTCGCCGGAGAATCGACTCGTTCGCCGTGGAGGGCGGTCAACCCAGGCGAAGATTCGGGCGGGAGCGATCAGACGGACTGCAAGCCGCGCAAAAATAAACATCACGAAGGCTTCGCGCAGATACAGACGCCGCCTGGTCCGCAATTTCATCGAGCATCCTCGACGGTAACAATCCGGACAAGACGTTGTGTGACCAGCGATTGCAGAAAGCTCATGACGTCGCGCGTCATGATTTCAGTGTCCACGTCGTGATGCTGCGAAAGCTTTTGTAGAATGTCCTCAACCCTGTGCGGGCTTGAGAGCATACCCCAGATTTCACTCGCGATCTTGTTGAAATCAAAATAGGAGGCCGCTTGCAGGCTCAGAACGACAACGCGGCCATCGCGCTCGGCAGCTGACAGGCCGGTCTCTTGAACCAGGACGCTGTTGACGGTGAGATTCAAAGAAACGGCTCCGCTGCGACGTCCAGGCATCGAGAGTGCCGGGACCTGCCAACAATCTTACAGTGCAGAAGCGAAGCGGCGCAGCCTTCAATTGGCGGCGTTGCGATTACTTGTCCGACCGCGACGACATCGGAAACGCCATTTCAAATGAAAAGCCGAGCTTGGATAGAGGCTGGCCAGGTGCTGCCGGTTCGACCACGCGAGGGGGATCGTTTGCCACATTCGCGCCCGACCCGGTGCGGCTGACAATCGGCAATTTCGTAAAGGCTGGCGCCTCCCAGACCGGGTGCGCTTCCGAGGTGCTTGGGTCAGCCTTGTTTGGCCGCATCTGTGACCTCCACACGACTTCCTTGGCTTCTATGAGATCGGCTCAGCGATGGCAAGAACAGGCTTAAACCCGCAAGAAGTGCGCCGGCGGGACGCTTGGCACGGTATACCCTGCATGATACGCTTTTTCAGTATTTTCGGGGGAATTCGGCAATAAGTTCAATTGCCGACCAGGCCGTGACCAGCCTGAAAAAGACGAGAAAGGATCTGCCATGGCACAGAAATCATCGTCCACGAGCACATCGACTGACGAAGCGATTGCCGAAGGCGCATCGCGCGACGAAACGGCGCTGGATCTGGTCAACC
>DASSSM010000019.1:0-7505 GCA_035708425.1 Pseudolabrys sp. | reverse complement strand
ACGCCGACCCCGTGCTCGCCGGTGAGCACGCCGCCGACCTCCACGCACAGCGTGAGGATGTCGGCGCCGAACGCCTCCGCGCGCTCGAGCTCGCCCGGCTGATTGGCGTCGTACAGGATCAGCGGATGCAGGTTGCCGTCGCCGGCGTGGAACACGTTGGCGACCTTGAGCCCATAGTGCTCCGACAGCTCGCGCATGCGCTTGAGCACCTGCGGCAAGCGCGCCCGCGGAATGGTGCCGTCCATGCAGTAATAGTCGGGCGAGATGCGTCCGACCGCCGGGAACGCCGCCTTGCGCCCGGCCCAGAACAGGAGCCGCTCCTCCTCCGAGGCGGAGACGCGGCAGGTCACGGAGCGGCAGGATTGCGCGATCGCCTCCACGCGCGCGACGAGGTGATCGACCTCGGCGCGCGGCCCGTCGAGCTCCACGATCAGCAGGGCCTCGACATCGAGCGGATAGCCGGCATGCACGAACTCCTCGACCGCATGGATCGCCGGGGCGTCCATCATCTCCATGCCGCCGGGAATGATGCCGGCACCGATGATCCTGCTCACGCATTCGCCGGCGTCCTCGGAGGAGGCGAAGCCGACCAGCACCGCGCGCGCGCATTCCGGCTTCCTCAGGAGCCGCACGGTGACCTCGGTGACCACGCCGAGAAGGCCCTCGGAGCCGGTGATGATGCCGAGCAGATCATAGCCGCCGGCGTCGAGATGCTTGCCGCCGAGACGCACGATCTCGCCGGTCATCAGCACCAGCTCGCAGCCGGTGATGTTGTTGGTGGTCATGCCGTATTTGAGGCAATGCACGCCGCCGGAATTCTCCGCCACGTTGCCGCCGATCGTGCAGGCTATCTGCGACGATGGATCCGGCGCGTAATAGAAGCCGGCATGAGCGACTGCGTCGGTGACGGCAAGATTGGTGACACCGGACTCGACGACGGCGACGCGATTTGCGAAGTCGATTTCACGGATCCGGTTGAACTTGGCCATTCCGAGCAATACACCGTCGCCAAGCGGCAGCGCGCCTCCGGACAATGATGTACCGGCCCCGCGCGGGACCACCTTGATGCCTTCATCGTGACAATACCGAAGCACCTCGGCGACTTGCTGGGTGGTTTCGGGCAGCACGACGACCATGGGAAGCTGCCGGTAGGCGGTCAGGCCGTCTGTTTCATAGGGCCGCATCTCGCGCTCGCCCGCGATGACCCCCTCTCCAGGGACGATGCTGCGCAGGGCCGCTACGATGCGGTCGCGGCGCCCCAGGATTTCGGCATCGAGTTCGGGCATACGCACCGACATTCCATGCAACTCCGTTATGTCCAAACAACGATATCAGCCATTTGACGGCTTACACATAGGGCTGGCAAAAACCAATGGAAACCGGGGTAGCGGCACGGGCGTTTTTCCTCGTGGGGCGGCTGCCAAAGTCACAACGGGAGCAAGAGCGATGAAGTCGGTATTGGGTGCGGCCATTCTCGTGACCGCGACGGTCCAGGTTGCGCACGCACAGGATGTGGCCGCGGGCGAGCAGTCGTTTAAGAAGTGCTTCCCGTGCCACTCCGTCGGCGAAGGCGCAAAGAACAAAGTCGGACCCGAACTGAACGGCCTCGACGGGCGCCATTCCGGCAGCGCTCCCGACTACAACTATTCGGACGCCAACAAGAATTCCGGCATCACCTGGAGTGAGGCAACTTTCAAGGACTACATCAAGGATCCGCGCGCCAAGATCCCGAACACCAAGATGATCTTCCCCGGCATCAAGAATGAAAAGGAAGCCGGTGACCTCTGGGCCTACCTCAAGCAATTCGACGCCGGCGGCAAGAAGAAATAGGTACGGGACACCGATGACCGCCGTTTGACCTTCGTCAATATGGACCGCAGGTTGCCAGGTATCATAAAAGATAGATAAGGAGATATTGCCGATGATCAAAGATATTGTCGTCAACTTGGGCCTTGGAACGAGCGACCCCGCCGGCGCCTATGCCGTCTCAATCGCTGAAACCTTCGGGGCGCATTTGCTTGGTGTCGCGGTCGCCTATGAAGCCGTCATTCCGGGCAACGTGATGGGCGGAGTTCCTCCGGAGCTGATCGAAAGTCAGCGCGCTGAATCAAATAAGAAGGCGCGGGCCGCGATCGCCCGTTTCGAGCAGGCAGCCAAGCGCGCGGGGATTTCGATGGAGACCCGCGTCCTCAACACGAGTGTTTCCGGCGCTGCCGACCAGATCGGGCGCATCGGGCGGCGCTTCGATCTCGTCGTTGTCGGTCAGCCGCAACGCAAGGACTCTTTACCGGATGAGGTGGTCGATGAAGGTGTGCTCTTCGAATCCGGCCGGCCAGTGATCTTCGTACCTTACATCCAGAAAGGTGGCATGAAAGTAGACCGCATCATGGTGTGCTGGGACGGCAGCCGGACGGCGAGCCGCGCGGTCGCCGATGCCATGCCGTTCCTGAAAAAGGCTAAACAGGTCGAGATCGTGATCATTTCGAACAAACCAGCAAAAGACAACGAGGTGCCTGGCGCCGATCTCGGCCAGCACCTTGCACGGCACGGACTTAAGGTTGACATAAAGCGCATCACCTCGCCCGACAACGACGTGCCCTCAACAATCTTGTCTCACGCCGCCGACTCCTCTGCCGACATGATCGTAATGGGCGGCTATGGCCATTCACGCCTGCGCGAATTCGTGCTCGGCGGCGCTACGCGCGGGCTGCTTGAGTCAATGACGGTGCCAGTGCTGATGTCGCACTAGGGTTTTCCGGCAGCGGGCACTGGGCGACGAGCCCTCTGGCACGGGCGTCAACCACACCAAGGGCGCGGAGCGACAGCAGCATGATGGTCTGCACGGCCTCGCGCGCATTGCCGCCGGGCGACGCCAGGGGGCCGATCAAGCCCTCAAGCAGGGCACCAACGATGGCGGGCGCGGCCGCACGCGCGTCCTGGTCGGGCAAATGCTGGCCGGTGATTGCGACATTGATCCGCCATGCCAATTCGCTTGCGATCGCGCGGCGGAATTCCACACGCAGCGCATCAATATTGGCGTCGACCGGCTCCGCCAGCACGGCCCAAGTCAACCGCCGGTCGTTCAGGGCACGCGCCGCGAACGTGGCGATGCATGCGGCAAGCGCCGAAAGCGGGCCCGGCGCCGCGTCGGCAGCCTCCCGCATGGCTGCGAGCTCGCGCCCGGCGGCGGACGCGATCACTTCGGCGATAAGATTATTTTTGGACGGGAAATAGCGATAAACCGTGCCGGCAGCGATGTCGGCCCGGTGCGCGACCGGCGCAATCTGCACCGCGCCCATTCCGCTTTCCGAGGCAATCGATTGTGCCGCATCGAGGATCGTCTGCTCGCGCTCGGCAAGCCGGCGGACGACGTTTTCGGTCCGGCGATAGGGCATGAATCGACTCAACGCAGATTCAGGGCGGCGTGGCAAGTGCCGTCAAAAGACTCAACTTCTTTTCCCACCGCCTGCGGTGAGCGATTTTTGCCGAATTGCCGAGAGCGTCGTCGCCGGGGTGATCGCCTCGGGGTCGATCCTGAGATGGATGATGGACGGTTTGCCCGAGGCGCGCGCGGCGGCAAAAGCAGCCGGGAAGTCCGCGCTCTTCTCCACCACCGCGCCGTAGCCACCGAATGCCAATGCGTAGGCCACGAAATCCGGATTGCGCAGGTCGGTCGCAACAACGCGGCCCGGGTACTCGCGCTCCTGGTGCATACGGATGGTGCCATAGATGCCGTTGTCGGCGACCAGGACAATGACCGGCAGCTTGTATTGCACGGCCGTCGCAAAATCCTGCCCGGTCATGAGGAAATCGCCGTCACCGGCGACGCAGACAACAGTGCGATCCGGATAAATCGTCTGCATCGCCAGCGCGGCCGGCAAGCCGTAGCCCATCGAGCCCGAGGTCGCGCCCACCAGCCCGCCGAATTTGCGTACCCGGTAGAAGCGATGGACCCAGCCGGAAAAGTTGCCGGCGCCCTGCGTGACGATCGCATCGGCTGGCAAATTGTCGCGCAGCCACACCATGATCTCGCCGAGGTTGACGGCGCCGGGCACCGTCGTCGCTTTCTCGCCCCAGGCAAGAAAGTCGGCATGCGCGGTGTCACTATCGCCGCGCCAGGCGAGGTCCTTGGGCGGCTGCAGGCTATCCAATGCCGCGCAGAAAGCGGTCGGCGTCGCGTTGATGGCAAGATGCGGATGATAGATGCGGCCGAGCTCATCGGCGCCGGGATGCACATGCACGAGCTTGGTCTGCGGCTCCGGAATATCGAACACGCTGTAGCTCTGTGACGGCATTTCACTGAAACGCCCGCCGATCAACAAAACAAGATCGGCGCCCTTCACGCGCGCGAGCAGCTTCGGATTTGGCCCGATGCCGAAGTCGCCGGCGTAGCAGGGGTGCATCGCATCGACCAGGTGGCCACGCCGGAACGTGGTGACAACCGGCAGCGCAAATCGCTCGGCGAAACGCATCAGGCTCGCGCTCGCCTGCTCGCTCCAGCGGCTGCCGCCGATCAGCACGATCGGGTGCTTTGCGCTCCGCAACAGGTCCTGCAGCCGGCTCATTTCCGATTGGCCGGGCGAGGTTTCCACCGGCTCGAATTGTGAGGCATCGGAGACCGCGATGCGCTCGGTCAACATGTCTTCGGGCAGCGCGATCACCACCGGACCGGGCCGCCCATTGCAGGCCGTATGGAAAGCGCGGGAAACGATTTCCGGGATGCGCGCCGGATCGTCGATCTCCGTTGCCCATTTCGCCATGGTCCCGAAAACGGCGCGGTAATCGAGTTCCTGGAAAGCCTCGCGGTCGCGCATGTCGCGGCCGACCTGCCCGACGAACATGATCATCGGCGAGGAATCCTGGCGCGCGATATGGATCCCACCCGATGCGTTGCTGGCACCCGGCCCGCGCGTGACGAAGCAGATGCCGGGCCGGCCGGTCATCTTGCCCACGGCCTCCGCCATCATGGCTGCGGTGCTCTCATGACGGCAGACCGTCAGCTTTATGTCGCTTCCGTAGAAGGCATCGAGCGCGGCAAGGTAGCTTTCGCCCGGCACGCAAAATACGTCGCGCACGCCATGAATCGACAGCTGGTCGATCAGGATTTCGCCGCCGGAACGTGCATTGTCCTTGCCGCGCATCGACGTTACTTCACGATCTTTGCAGGCGGAATCTTCGGCGAGAACGGCACGGGCGTCATCAGCCAGTTGTTTTGCTCGATAATGTTTCCTGCCTTCGCATTCTCCGACAGGAAGTGCTTCCAGTCGGGATCCTGCATCATCTTGGCGCGCGTTTGCTCGCGCTGCGCGGCGCTTTCGTAGATCCAGCCATGCACCAGCGTATTGAGCTGGCCTGTCTCGGTCGCGAGATAGTAGTGCGGCTCGCCCATGTAGCGAAGCTGCACCGGATATCCCAGCTTGCTGTAAAGCTCGAGTTGCGCAGGCAGCCTGCCCGGCAGAGTCCGATAAACCCTGTGATCGATAATCACTCAGTACCTCCCTTGGAAAATTGCCGCCTGACGCGGTCAGGCGCGCACTTTCCCGGCAAGGCGAGCAGCGGTCAATAGACTTCGGGCCTGGCCGGCTGCATGCGGGCATCTCCTCTTTTCGCTTCGAATTGATACATAGTCATTTGGACAACAATGCCTGCGGGCCGCGAATGGATGACGACAGCCAACAGCCGGTGATCGAGTTTCTGGGCGATGCGGCCAACCATGGCGGCGCTCCGGTCAAACGCATCGACACGCACGCGGCATTGGTCTTTCTGGCCGGAGACCGTGCGCTCAAGATCAAGCGCGCGGTGCGCTTTCCCTTTCTCGATTTTTCCACGCTCGGCAAACGCAGGGCAGCCTGCGAAGCCGAGATCAAGGTCAACCGCGCGTTCGCGCCCGCGATCTACCGCGGCGTCGTGCCCATTACCCGCGACCCCGCAGGGCGGCTTGCGATCGCCGGCAAAGGCGAGCCGGTGGAATGGGCCGTCGAGATGCGGCGCTTCGACGAAAGCCAGACGCTCGATCGGCTTGCCGAATCCGGGCGCATCGATGAAGGACTCGCCGAGCGGCTCGGGCGAACCGTCGCTGCCGCGCACCGCGTCGCGCCGACGGTGGCGAATGCCCACTTCACGGAAACGCTGGCGGACATCATAGCGCAAAACGAGACCGAACTCGCCGCGGAGCCGGACCTGTTTTCCCTGGAGGACTTACGCGCCCTCGCTGCAGCAACACGCGATGCATTCGATCGCGTGAAACCGCTGCTGCAGGCACGCGAGCGCGCAGGTCTCGTGCGCCGGTGCCATGGCGACCTGCACCTCGGCAACGTCGTGCTGATCGAGGACAAACCATTGTTGTTTGACGCCATCGAGTTCGACGACCGTATCGCAACGGGCGACGTGCTCTACGATCTGGCGTTCCTGCTGATGGATCTGATCGAGCGCGGGCTGCGGCCGGCGGCGAACATCGTGTTCAACCGCTATCTGATCGAGACCCAGCGTATCCACGATCTCGACGCCCTCGCCGCCCTTCCGTTGTTCATGTCCGTGCGCGCCGCGATCCGCGCCAAGGTAACGGCAGCGAGACGCAAGCATTCCGATGCCCGCGAGAAGCTGTCGCGGGAGGCGCGCAGCTATGCGGACCTCGCACGCGAACTGCTAAAGCGTACCCAACCTAGACTGGTCGCAATCGGCGGACTTTCCGGCACCGGAAAATCTTTACTCGCACGCACGCTTGCGTCGGAAATCATGCCAATGCCCGGCGCCGTGGTGCTGCGAAGCGATATCGAACGCAAGGCAATGTTCAGCGTTGCCGAGACCGAGACGCTGCCGAAGTCCGCGTACACCGCCGAGGCCACCGCCAAGGTCTACGCCACGCTCGCCGCCAAGGCGCGGCGCACAGTCGCGGCAGGACATTCGGCAATCGTCGACGCCGTGTTTGCACAGCCCGAGGAACGCGCAGACATCGCGAAAATCGCAGATTCCGCCGATTTTGCCGGCCTTTTTCTCACCGCCGATCTGCAGTCCCGGCTCGATCGGGTCGGCGCGCGGACCGGCGATGCGTCCGATGCGAACGCGGCCATCGTGCAGGGCCAGGAGAAATTCGAATTGGGCCGCATCAACTGGGCAAGAGTCGATGCGTCCGGCACCCCGGACGAAACGTTCATTCGCGCCAAGGTGGCGCTCAACCTGGAATGATAAAGCTATGCATTGCGCGAGCCGCAGTCCCGCCATCTTTCCACTTGGCGGGAGCCAGCGAACCGAGGCATAGCTGCGAGCGTTGAGACGCACCCGCCCGCCAGGTTTTCCCTGATGAACGCCACTGCCAGAGGCCGAACGTATTCCGCGCGTCATCTCGCGGTCGGCCTTGCGGGGTATTGCGCTTTCATCAATCTCTATTCGCCGCAGTCGATTCTTCCATTGCTCTCCGAGGAATTTCACGCGAGCGCAGCGGAAGTCTCGACCACCATCACCGTCAGCACCCTGGCGGTTGCCCTCACTGCTCCTTTCACCGGCGC
>DASSSM010000018.1:0-2904 GCA_035708425.1 Pseudolabrys sp. | reverse complement strand
ATGAGCCGCGAGATGACGATCTCGCAATGGCATGTGCCGATCGACGACGAGAAGCACTATTGGTACGCGATCTTCACCAGCTTTGGCGCGCCCGTGAACAAGGATGAGATGCGCCGCCAGCGGCTCGAGCTCTATCAATTGCCGGATTACATCCCGAACAAGAACAAGAGCAACGACTACGGTTTTGACCCCCATGAGCAGGAGCACGAGACCTATACCGGCATGGGCGCCGACATCAATGTGCACGACCAATGGGCCTGCGAGTCGATGGGCGCGATTCAAGATCGCACCACCGAGCACCTCGGTACGTCCGACAAGGCGATCAGCGCATATCGCAAGCTCTTGCGTCAGGCGATCGAGCAATCGGGCAAAGGCGAAAAGCCGATCATGGTGCTTGATCCAGCGAAGGCGGCAAGTATCACCGGGCCGGCGGCGATCGACGGCATCGGGCCGGTCGACGATTGGCAGGGCTATTGGCAAAAGACCGAGGCAGTAAAACGCAAGGCCGCAAGCTGGGCTAACGGGCATTAAGGCGAATGCCCCCGCGTTCGCGTAAGCCGGTTACTTTCGTCGAGCGCCACAGCCTGTGGAGCGACGCACAGACAAAGGCTGCCGCGCAGGTCGAGCGTATTATCAAAAAAGAGAAACTTGAGGTCGTACGCTTTTCATTCGCCGACCAGCATGGCGTGCTGCGCGGCAAGACGCTGCTCGCATCCGAAGCGGCAGGCGCGATGCGCAGCGGCGTCACCATGACGACGACGCTGCTCGCCAAGGACACTGCGCACCGGACGGTCTATCCGGTTTTCACGCCGGGTGGTGGCTTCGCAATGGAAGAGATGCAGGGCGGCGGCGACTTCGTAATGGTTGCCGACCCCGCAACGTTCCGCGTTCTGCCCTGGGCGAACAAGACCGGCTGGCTCCTGTGCGATATCTATTTCACCAACGGCAGGCCGGTACCGTTCTCCGCGCGCGCCCGCTGCCGCGACGCGCTCAACACGTTGGACAAGGCGGGCTTTAATTTTCTCGCCGGCCTGGAGGTCGAATTCCACCTGTTCAAGATCGAGAATCCGCGCCTCGCGCCGGCCGACGCGACCTGGCCACCGGAAGCCCCTGAGGTGAGCCTGCTCACGCAGGGTTATCAGTATCTCACCGAGTCGCGGTACGACATGCTCGATCCGGCGCTCGAAATTCTCCGCCGCGGTATCGAGCAGCTCGGCTTGCCGCTGCGTTCGGTGGAATCGGAGCTCGGCCCAAGCCAGTGCGAATTCACCTTTCGCCCACAAGTCGGCTTGGCCAGCGCCGACACCATGGTGCTCTTTCGCGCAGCTGCAAAGCAGATAGCCCGACGCCACGGGATGCTTGCGAGCTTCATGTGCCGTCCCGCGCTGCCGAATGTAATGTCGAGCGGCTGGCATCTGCACCAATCGCTGATCGAAGCAAAATCGGGCCGAAACGCCTTTGCTTTCGATCACGCCGATGTGCTGTCCACTGTCGGCCGTTACTACCTCGGTGGCCTGCTGGCGCATGCGCGCGCAGCAGCGGCTTTCACGACGCCGACGATCAATGGCTACAAACGCTATCGCGCGTATTCGCTTGCGCCCGATCGCGCCATCTGGGGACGCGACAACCGCGGCGTGATGATCCGCGTGCTCGGCCAGCCCGGCGATCCCGCGACCCGTCTTGAAAATCGAGTCGGCGAGCCGGCGGCAAATCCGTATCTCTACGTCGCTTCGCAGGTCTATTCCGGGCTCGACGGCATTGCACGCAGGCTCGATCCGGGCCCTTCCGCCGATACACCCTATGAAGCGGCGGCCGCATTGCTTCCGAAGAATCTCAGCGAAGCCCTGACCGCGCTGCGCGCTGACGAAACGTTTCGGGCCGGCTTTGGCGGTGGCTTCATCGACTACTACACCCACATCAAGGCGGCCGAGATTGAACGCTTTCAAAAGGAAGCATCCGATCAACCGGACGTGACCCCCTGGGAGCAGAAGGAATACCTGGACTTGTTCTAATGCCTTACGCAACGACGCCCGACAACGTGAAGCTTTACTACGAAGAAGTAGGGCAGGGCACACCGATCCTCTTCGTGCACGAATTCGCCGGTGACCACCGCAGTTGGGAGCGTCAGCTGCGGGAATTCGGCAAGCGCTACCGCTGCATTGCCTATAGCGCGCGCGGATACAGGCCATCGGATATTCCGGTCGATCCCAAAGCCTACAGCTACATGCATGTGATGCGTGATGCCGTGGCGATGCTCGATCATCTGAAAATCGACAAGGCCCACCTTATCGGGCTGTCGATGGGCGGCTACACGGCGCTGCAGGTCGCGCTCAACCATCCGCAGCGTGTGCGCTCGCTGGTACTCGCAGGCGCGGGATCGGGCAGCGAGCGTTGGTACATCAAGGATTTCCACAAACGTTCGCGCGATCTCGCCGCACAGTTCGAGCGCGAAGGCTCCGCAGCAGTGGCGCAGACGTATGGCCGCGGTCCGAGCCGTCTTCAATTGGAGCTCAAGGACCCGCGCGGCTTTGCCGAATTTTCAAGACAGCTTTCCGAGCACGACCCGCAAGGATCAGCGCACATGTCGCGCGGATTCCAAGGCGAGCGTCCTTCGCTCTATGACTTCGAACGCGATATTCGGCGGCTTACGACGCCGGCTTTGATCGTGGTCGGCGACGAAGATGAGCGCTGCATCGAGCCGGGGTTATTTCTTAAAGATGCCATCCCGGCGTCGGGTCTCATGATCTTTCCCAAGACCGGCCACGCCGTGAACCTAGAAGAGCCCGATCTGTTCAACCAGGTCGTCGATGACTTTCTTTCGCGCGATGGAGGGAGCTGGCTTCCGCGCGATCCGCGTACCCGCCCGCCCAGACCGCCGGCCGCGTGATCAGCGCTAGAGCACTG
>DASSSM010000017.1:0-4656 GCA_035708425.1 Pseudolabrys sp. | reverse complement strand
GGCCGCTCATGGCCGCCGCCTTTTTCTTTTTGTGGAGCTGGTGTTCCCTTCAAGACGCCGGGGCGAGAGCGGCCTCCTGCACGACATGGCGATCGCCCGCACGGATGAATGCGAGCCGGCGCCGGTGGAACGCTGCAAGCGTTGCGCGGTGACCGATCGAAACGACCGTCGCTTGCGGAAGTCTCTGGTCGAGCAGTTGATAGAGCGCCGCTTCACTCGGCTCGTCCAGCGATGCCGTTGCCTCGTCAAGAAACAGGAAATCAGGGCGGTAAAGAAGTGCGCGCGCGATACCGAGCCGTTGCTGCTCGCCCAGTGACAGCATCCGGTTCCAGTGCGCTTCCTCCTCGATGCGCGGCACGAGGGCAGGCAGGCCAACGGCGCTGATGAGCTCCGCGATCGCCGCCGCGTCGAATTGTCCGGGCTCGGCCGGATACGCCACCGCGGCAGCGAGAGGTGCGATCGGGAAGTACGGCCGTTGGGGCAGGATCATCATGCGCGTGTTCTTCGGAATTGTGATTGCGCCTTCTCCGAAGGGCCAGACGCCGGCGAGCGCGCGCAACAAGGTCGATTTGCCTGCGCCTGACGGGCCACTCACCAGCACCCGCTCGCCGAACCTGATCGAAATGTCGTCTGCACTGATGAGCGGCACGCCATTGGGCAGCCGGACCGACAGATCTTCGAGGGTGATGACATTTGCGTCCGTCGTTGCCAGCGCAATGACGGGCGGGGTCACGGCGGCGCCGCGTGCCACCGCGATCGAGCGATCGAAGCCCGACAGGCGTTCGACCACAGCGCGCCATTCCGCGAGTTGCCGGTAGACGTTCACAAAAACAGACAGTGCGCCTTGAACCTGACCGAAGGCGTTTGCTGTCTGCATAAGCCCGCCGAGCTGCACTTTACCGGCGAAATAGGCCGGGCTGACCATGATATAGGGAAAAACGACGGCGGCCTGTGAGTACCCTGCCGTCAGAAAAGTAAGCTTTTTCTGGCGCGACATGATCGCCATCCAGTTGGACACGACATTCGCAAAGCGCAAAAGCAGGCGATCACGCTCGGCCCGCTCACCATTGAGCAGGGCGATCTGCTCGGAGTTTTCGCGCACACGCACCAGATTGAAGCGAAAATCGGCTTCATACCGCTGCTGCTGGAAATTCAGCGCGATCAGGGCGCGGCCCACGAGATGCGTGAATGCCGTTCCAAGGATTGCGTAGATCAATGCCGCCCACAGCAGGTATCCGGGGATGTCGATTGATATCCCAAACACATGCAGTGGCGCGGTGGCCGATGGATTCCAAAGAATTACCGCGAACGATGCGAGCGTGACGGTGGCATTCAATAGACTCAATCCGATCGGAAGTATGCCGATCCCGGTCGCTCCCGCATCGATGAATTGCTTGACGTCTTCGGCGATGCGCTGGTCGGGGTTATCGGCCGCATCACCGAGCAACTGCATCCGGTAGTGATTGGACCCGGCGAGCCATTTTTCGAGATAGGCCCGCGTCAGCCAGCGGCGCCAGCGGATCTGAAGCCACTGATTGAGATAGAGCTGATAGACCGCGAGAAAAATGTACGCCGTTGCGAGGACACAGAAGTATCCGAGCTGATAGACGAACGCGTCCCAGTTCTTGTCCTGCAGAGCGTTGTAGAAATTGTTGTTCCACGAATTGAGCAGTACGTTAATTCCGACGATCGACAACTCGATGGCGATCACCGCTGCCAGCAGAACTCGTCCCGCCCATTTATCTTCGGAACGGAAATACGGGCTGGCAAGTCGCCAGATGATGGCGAGCGTCGAGAACATGCCTCTCACTGTCGTCTCCTGTCGGGACTGGAAAGCCCGTGGTCATGTGGCTGGCGTTATCGACCAATGGCTAGTACGGGGGAAAAAAGAACCATTCTCTCGAATTCCTGTATAAAATGGGCCTTATAGTGGGCGCTTGAAAGGGCCACCCAGGCTGTTCGGGAGGCTGCCAATATTGCGTCCTGTCACCGCAACCCGTACGATTATAACTTAAGGGTTTGCCGGATCCGGACATTGGGCGGGTCGTGGAATAAGACCCGAAAAGAAATGTTCAAGGGATCAATAATCCAAGGGAGGGTAAGAGTAATGACAAACAGCAAGCAATCCACGTCGACCCGCCGCAAGTTCCTCGGCGGGGCCGCAGTAGCCACGGCAGCGGCAGTAACGGCGCCATCCGTCGTCAAGGCGCAGGGCCCTATCAGCATGCGCTGGCAAAGCACGTGGCCCTCGAAAGACATCTTCCACGAATACGCCCTCGACTTCGGCAAGCGGGTCAATGACATGACCGGCGGCGATCTCAAGATCGAAGTGCTGCCGGCGGGTGCGGTCGTGCCGGCGTTCCAGCTGCTCGACGCGGTCTCCAAGGGCGTGCTCGACGGCGGCCATGGCGTGCTGGTCTATCACTACGGCAAGCAGCAGGCGCTCGCGCTGTGGGGTTCGGGCCCCGGCTACGGCATGGACGCCAACATGCTGCTCGCCTGGCACAAATACGGCGGCGGCAAGGAGCTGCTCAACGAGATCTTCACCTCGATCGGCGCCAACGTCGTTTCGTTTCCGTATGGCCCCATGCCGACGCAGCCGCTCGGCTGGTACAAGAAGCCGATCACCAAGGTGGATGACTTCAAGGGTCTCAAGTTCCGCACCGTCGGCATCTCGATTGACGTGTTCACCGGCATGGGCGCTGCGGTCAACGCGCTGCCTGGCGGTGAAATCGTCGCGGCGATGGATCGCGGCCTGATCGAAGCGGCGGAATTCAACAACGCCACCTCCGATCGCGTCCTCGGATTTGCCGACGTCTCCAAGATCTGCATGCTGCAGAGCTATCATCAAAACGCCGAGCAGTTTGAAATTTCGTTCAACAAGACGAAATTCGACGGGCTGCCGGCCAAGCTTAGGGCACAAATTGAAACAGCAGTCGAAGCTTCGTCACAGGACATGTCGTGGAAGGCGGTCGACCGCTACTCTAAGGACTACATCGAGCTGCAGACGAAGGATAACGTCAAGTTCTACAAGACCCCTGATGCGATCCTGAAACGCCAGCTCGAGATCTTCGACGAGGTTGCCAAGAAGAAGGCGGGCGAGAACCCGATCTTCAAGAAGATCATGGAGTCCCAGCTTGCATTCGCCAAGCGCGCGGTGCAGTGGGAGCAGGATACGGTCGTCCCCCGCAAGATGGCGTTCGATCATTACTTTGGACCAAACGCCAAGAAGCCAATCTAACGTGCGGCACTAAACAGGCAGAGCACCATTCCGGTATCACGGAATGGTGCTTTGTCATTCCCAACAAAAAGACAACAGAAAAAAATGAACGTTCAAAGCGTCCTCCACGCCATCGACGGTCTCAGCACCCTGGTTGGCAAGGCCTTTTCATGGTTCATCATGATTTTGATGACCGTGGTCTGTGTCGAGGTATACAAGCGCTACTTCCTCAACGCCCCGACGGCCTGGATTTTCGACCTCGACAACATGCTGTACGGCACGTTGTTCATGTTATGCGGCGCCTACACGCTTGCGCAAAATGCACACGTGCGTGGTGACTTTCTTTACAGTTCGATGCGGCCGCGTGTGCAGGCGGGCCTCGATATTGTCCTCTATATTGTGTTTTTCCTGCCTGGAATTGCGGCGCTGATTTATTCGGGTTGGGTTTTTGCCGGCGAGTCCTGGGCCATCAACGAGCATTCAACTGTGACCGCCGAGGGGCCGCCGCTCTGGCAGTTCAAACTCATGATTCCCCTGGCGGGCGTGCTCGTGATGATTCAGGGCATGGCGGAAATCGTGCGCTGCGCGGTCTGCCTGAGGACCGGAGAGTGGCCGAGCCGGCTCAAGGATGTCGCTGAGATCGACGTCATCGAAGAGCAGCTGGCGCACAGCGAATATGTCGACGAGGAATCGCGCAAGTTGGCGATCGAAAAAGCCAAGACAATCGACGAGGTCGCGCGCCAGCGCGGCATGGGCGGGGACTTGCAGACATGACTGACCCCGCACTCGGCCTTCTGATGCTCTGCCTCATCGTGGTCGTGATCATGATGGGGTTCCCGACGGCCTTTACGCTGATGGGCCTCGGCATGTTCTTCGGCTACATCGCCTTCTACGTACCGCACCAGCTTTTCACCGAAAACAAGGTCTTCGACCTGATGGTCCAGCGCACTTACGGCGCCATGACCAACGACGTGCTGGTATCGATCCCGTTATTCGTCTTGATGGGTTACGTGATGGAGCGCGGCGCGCTGGTCGACAAGATGTTCTACTCGATCCAGCTCGCATTCCGGCGCGTGCCGGCTTCCCTGGCAGTTGCCACGCTGATCGTCTGCACGTTCTGGGGAATTGCTTCCGGCCTGGTTGGCGCGGTTGTCGTGCTGATGGGCGTCATCGCCTTTAATCCGATGCTGCGCGCCGGTTACGACGTGAAGCTTGCGTCCGGCGTCATCACCGCCGGTGGTACACTGGGCATCCTGATCCCACCCTCGGTGATGATCATCGTGTACGCGGCCGTTGCGGGGCAATCGGTCGTGAAGCTCTACGCTGCCGCGATGTTTCCCGGCTTTTTCCTGTCATTCCTCTACCTGATCTACATCGTTGCCTGGGCGATGATTAATCCGAAGATCGCCCCGCCGTTGCCGCCGGAATTGACGAAA
>DASSSM010000016.1:0-4853 GCA_035708425.1 Pseudolabrys sp. | reverse complement strand
GCCGGTCGATGAGACGATGCGCTTCTCGTCGATCTCAATGCCTTTGAGGCGCGCGACATCGGAGCCCGTGGCGATGACGATGGATTTGGCTTCCAGCGTCTGCGTCTTGTTGTCGGCACCTTTAACCTCGACCTTGCCGGGCGCGATGATACGCCCCGCGCCATGAAAGGTATCGACCTTGTTCTTCTTCAGCAGGAAGTCGACGCCCTTCACGTTGCCGTCGACGCCCTGATCCTTGAAGGCCATCATGGCCTTGAGATCGAGTTTCGGGGTTGAAACGCCAATGCCCATCTTCCCGAACGTGTGGCCCGCCTCTTCGAAAAGCTCGGAAGCATGCAGCAGCGCCTTGGAGGGAATACAGCCAATGTTCAGGCAGGTCCCGCCGAAGGTAGCACTTTTTTCGATGACTGCCGTTTTCAAGCCAAGCTGCGCCGCGCGAATCGCGCAGACGTAACCGCCGGGTCCGGTACCGATAACAATGAGATCGTAAGCCATGAATGCACTCCGCACTCCCAATTGTCATGGCCAGGCTTGTCCCGGCCATCCACGTCTTGCAAGGCACTAAGACGTGGATGCCCAGCACAAGGCCGGGCATGACGGAGGATTTATAGGTCGAGCACGACCCGCGCCGGGTCTTCCAACCCTTCCTTCACGCGCACGAGGAACGTAACGGCCTCGCGGCCATCGACGATGCGGTGATCGTAGGAAAGCGCAAGATACATCATCGGCCGCGCTTCGATCTTTCCTGCAACGACCACGGGACGTTCCTGAATCTTGTGCATGCCGAGGATGCCGGACTGCGGCGCGTTGAGGATCGGCGTCGACATCAGCGAACCGTACACACCGCCATTGGTGATGGTGAACGTGCCGCCTTGCATCTCCTCGATCTTGAGGCTGCCATCGCGCGCGCGGCGGCCGAAATCAGCGATGGTCTTCTCGATGTCTGCCAGCGACATTGTTTGGGCGTCACGCACAACCGGCACCACCAAGCCCTTGTCGGTGCCGACGGCAATTCCGATGTGAGAGTAGTTTTTGTAGACGATGTCGGTGCCGTCGATCTCGGCATTGACGGCGGGAATCTCCTTGAGCGCCTGGATGCAGGCGCGGACGAAGAAGCCCATGAAGCCGAGCTTCACCCCGTGCTTCTTTTCAAAGAGGTCCTTGTACTGATTGCGCAGATGCATCACCGCGCTCATGTCGACCTCATTGAAGGTCGTGAGCATGGCTGCGGTGTTTTGCGCATCCTTCAGGCGGCGTGCAATCGTTTGGCGCAGCCGCGTCATATGCACACGCTCTTCACGGGCGGCATCATCGGCGGGTGACGGCGCGCGCATCTGCACCGGCGCGGAGACCGGCGTCGGCTGCGCCGCGGCGCGCTCGATCGCGCTCAGCATGTCGCCTTTAGTGACTTGCCCGTGCAGGCCGGTGCCGCTGACTTTCGACGGGTCGACGCCGCTTTCCGCAGCCATTTTTCGTACCGAGGGCGGCACGGGCATTTCAGGCGACTTTTGTGGAGCCGCAGGTGCCGGCTTCGAGACTTCTGCGGGTTTTACTGCCGGCGCAGAAGCCTTGGGCGCAACGCCGGCCCCTTCCTTGATCTGGCCAAGCAGCGCGCCGACGGCAACGGTATCGCCATTCTTCACAGAAACGTCCGACAATACGCCCGCTGCCGGAGCGGGCACTTCGAGCGTCACCTTGTCGGTCTCAAGCTCGACCAACGGCTCATCGACCGCCACCGCATCGCCCGGCTGTTTGAACCATTTTCCAACGGTGGCTTCCGTCACGGATTCGCCGAGAGTGGGCACGCGGATGTCAGCCATGTCTCGCCTTCCCTCTCATTCGCTATGCCTGGCCATGATAGCCAATCATCTACCCCAGCGCCTCGTCGAGGAAGTGCTTGAGCTGCGCCAGATGCTTCGACATCTGCCCGACTGCGGTCGATGCCGATGCCGGGCGACCTGCGTAGCGCATGGTGCGGTGCTTGGCTCCGATCTGGTTGAGGATCCATTGCAGGAAAACATCGACGAAGAACCAAGCGCCCATATTGCGCGGCTCTTCCTGGCACCAGACCATCTCCGCCTGCTTGAAGCGGGAAAGCTCCGCGACCAGTGCCTTGGTTGGGAATGGATAAAGCTGCTCGATCCGCAAGATATAAATGTCATCGATGCCGCGTTTCTCACGTTCCTCGTAAAGATCGTAATAGACCTTGCCCGAGCACATGATCACGCGCCGGATTTTGTCGTCGCCAACGAGCTTGATCTTCTCGTTCGACAACAGTTGCGCATCGTCCCAAAGAAGCCGGTGGAACGAGGTGCCGTTTGTCATTTCGTCAAGCCGCGACACCGCACGCTTGTGGCGCAACAGCGACTTCGGCGTCATCAGGATCAGCGGTTTGCGGATTTCACGTTTGAGTTGTCGGCGCAGGATATGGAAGTAGTTCGCGGGCGTGGTGCAGTTCGCAACCTGCATGTTGTCTTCCGCGCACATCTGCAGAAAGCGCTCAAGCCGCGCGGAGGAATGCTCTGGGCCCTGCCCCTCGTAGCCGTGCGGCAACAGGCAGACGAGACCGGACATCCGCAGCCATTTACGCTCGCCCGATGAAATGAACTGGTCGAAGACCACCTGTGCGCCGTTGGCAAAGTCGCCGAACTGCGCTTCCCACAGCGTCAAGGCCCTCGGCTCTGCGGTGGAATAGCCATATTCGAAGCCGAGCACGGCTTCTTCCGAGAGGCTCGAATTGAGCACCTCGAAGCGCGCCTGCGGATCACCGAGATGGTTGAACGGCGTGTGGCGCTCTTCGGTGTTCTGGTTGAACAGTACCGAGTGGCGCTGCGAAAAGGTGCCACGTTCGCTGTCCTGGCCGGACAGCCGCACGGGATGGTCTTCCTTGAGCAGCGAGCACAAGGCGAGTGCTTCGCCTGTCGCCCAGTCGATTCCTTCACC
Source organism: Pseudolabrys sp. (assembly GCA_035708425.1). Taxonomy (GTDB): domain Bacteria; phylum Pseudomonadota; class Alphaproteobacteria; order Rhizobiales; family Xanthobacteraceae; genus Pseudolabrys. Next base: position 1,910 of record DASSSM010000016.1, on the reverse strand, counting down.
GCTTTCAATCGCCTTGGCGCGATGATCGAGGAAGCGCTGGATTGTCTTGTGAACGGCGAACCCTTCCGGAACGGTCGTGATCTTTTTGCCGATCTCGCGCAACAGACTGACATCGACGCCGGTATTGCCGCGCCGCGGATCGTCGGCATCGCGTGCTGCTTTCATTCCGGACCACCGTCCGTCGAGCCAGTCGGCTTTGTTCGGTTTGTAGCCTTGACCGGCCTCGAATTCGGCGTCGAGCCGCGTGCGCCAGTCGGCCCTCATCTTCTCGACTTCGCCTTCGATGACGACACCCTCACCGACGAGCTTTTTGCCGTAGATCTCCAGGGTCGTCGGATGCGCGCGGATCTTTTTGTACATCAGCGGCTGGGTGAACGAAGGCTCGTCGCCTTCGTTGTGACCGAAGCGCCGGTAACAGAACATGTCGATGACGACCGGCCGCTGGAATTTCTGTCGGTACTCGGTCGCGACTTTCGCGGCGAACACCACCGCTTCCGGGTCGTCGCCATTCACGTGGAAAATCAGCGCCTCGATCATCTTGGCGACGTCGGACGGATAGGGCGATGAGCGCGAGTAGCGCGGATAGGTCGTAAATCCGATCTGGTTGTTGACGATGAAATGCAGCGAGCCCCCGGTGCGGTAGCCCTTCAAGTCGGACAGGCCAAAGCATTCCGCCACCACGCCCTGGCCGGCGAACGCGGCGTCGCCGTGTATCAGCAGCGGCATCACCATCGTGCGCTCGTCCGGTTTGGCGCCGTGTTGATCCTGCTTGGCACGCACCTTGCCGAGCGTCACCGGATCGACGATTTCAAGATGTGACGGATTTGCCGTGAGCGACAGATGGACCTTGTTGTTATCGAACTCACGATCCGATGAGGCGCCGAGGTGATATTTCACGTCGCCGGAGCCTTCGATTTCGTCGGGCGTCGCCGAGCCGCCCTTGAATTCATGAAACAGCGCGCGGTGCGACTTGCCCATGACCTGCGTGAGCACATTGAGACGGCCGCGGTGCGGCATCCCGATGCAGATTTCTTTCACGCCGAGATTGCCGCCGCGCTTGATGATCTGCTCGAGCGCCGGGATCAGCGCCTCGGCGCCGTCGAGACCGAAGCGCTTGGTGCCGGTATATTTGACGTCGAGGAATTTTTCGAAACCTTCCGCTTCCACCAGCTTGTTGAGGATCGCGCGCTTGCCCTCGCGGGTGAAGGTGATCTCCTTGTCACGGCCCTCGATGCGTTCCTGGATCCAGCTTTTTTGGGCGGCATTCGAGATGTGCATGAACTCGACGCCGAGCGTCTGGCAATAGGTCCGGCGAAGAATGCCGACGATCTCGCGCATCGAGGCAAACTCGAGGCCGAGCACCTTGTCGAGATAGATCTTCCGATCCATGTCGGCTTCAGTGAAGCCGTAGGAGCGCGGATCCAGTTCCTCCTCGTTCTTTTCAGGCTCGAGTCCCAGCGGATCGAGCTTGGCATGGAAGTGGCCGCGGATGCGGTAGGCGCGGATCAACATCAGCGCGTGAATCGAATCGCGCGTCGCCTGCAAGACGTCGGCAGATGTGAGCGCGACACCCTTCGTCTGCGCCATCGCCGAGATTTTCTCGCCGATCTTCTTTTCGGTTTCGGCCCATTGGCCGTCGAGTGCCGCGACGAGATCGCCATTGGCGCGCACGGGCCAGTTCGGCTTTTTCCACGAAGCTCCGCGCGCACCTTTAACGACGTCGGCCTTCTCGTCTTTCAGGCTCTGGAAAAAAGCCCGCCACTCGGCATCGACCGCCGCCGGGTCGGCCTCGTATTTGGCGTAGAGATCTTCGATGTAGGCGGCATTGCCGCCGTAGAGGAAAGACGTGTTGGCAAAGATGGCGTTGGCGTCCTGGCGGGACATGGTCTGATCCTTGCGCGGCCTGAAAA
>DASSSM010000015.1:0-3583 GCA_035708425.1 Pseudolabrys sp. | reverse complement strand
GGCGACGACATGGTCCACCACGCGCTCGCCGACCTGCCAGGCGGCGCGGCCGGCGCCATCCTGGTCGTGATGCTCGCAATGTTCCTGCTCGGCTTCGTGATGGATGCGTTCGAGATTATTTTCGTCGTCGTGCCAATTGTCGCACCAATCTTGCTGGCGTTGCCCGGCGTCGATCCGGTCTGGCTGGGCATCATGATGGCGGTCAATCTGCAGACATCCTACATGCACCCGCCGCTCGGGCCGACACTGTTCTTCCTGCGCGGTGTCGCCCCGCCTGAGATCACCACACGGCACATTTACGTCGGCATTATTCCGTTCGTGGCAGTTCAGTTGCTCGCGCTTGTGGTGCTCTGGTTGGTACCGGGACTGGCGACGGCACTGCCGCGGGCACTATACGGCCACTAGCCCCAGAAGCGCTCAACAGCCACCCAGATCCAAACCGCGCCTGCCGCAAGCAATGACAGCCCGACGGCGGCGGAGCCCATATCCTTGACGCGTTTGATGGCGGGATCATTCTTGCGGGTTACGCGATCACCGAGTTTCTCGATTGCCGTATTAAGCAGTTCGACGATAAGGAGAAAGACGATTACACCAATCAGTACAAAGCGTTTCGCCACCTCCGCGGTCAGAAAAAAGGCGAGTGGAATTCCAATCACCAGCAGCACGAGTTCCTGGCGAAAGGCGGCCTCCGACCGCGTCACTGCGACCAGGCCATTCCAGCTATTGATGGTCGCGCGCCAAATTCGTTCCACGCCAGCCCCTCCGAACGATACCTACGGGTTTTTGTCCGTCTATTCCATATCGTTGCGGCCCCCGTGTATAACCGTTTTCGCATGAAAGCCGCCGATATGTTCAGCTTGAAGGGCCGTGTGGCGTTGGTGACCGGCGCGTCGAGCGGCCTCGGCGTGCAATTTGCGAGGGCTCTTTCGGACAACGGTGCCGCGGTCGCGCTGGTGGCCCGCCGGGCCGACCGGCTTAAATCGCTCCAGAACGAAATCGAAGGAAAAGGCGGCCGTGCGGTTGCGATCGAGGCCGACGTTACCGACCATGCCGCCATCGCCCGCGCTTTCGACGCAGCTGAAAAGGCTTTCGGTACCGTGACGATGCTCGTCAATAACGCCGGCATCGCGCACGGCGGACGCGCGGTCGAAATGCCGCCCGAGGAATGGCGCAAGGTTCTTTCGACCAACCTCGATGCCGTTTTTTTCTGGGCGCAGGAGGCGGCACGCCGGCTGCTCGCCGCCAAGAAGCAGGGTGCGATCGTCAACATCGCATCGGTCTTGGGGCTCGCCGTCTCAAAAGGCGCGGTGGCCTACGCCGCCGCAAAAGCGGGCGTCGTGCAGGTCACCAAGGCGCTTGCCGTCGAACTTGCATTCAAAGGGGTACGCGTCAACGCGATCGCACCGGGCTGGTTCGTCACCGAAATGAATGACGACTATCTTTCCGGTGAAGAAGGAGCCGCCATCAAGCGTGAAATTCCGATGGGCCGATTCGGCAATCCGGGTGATCTCGACGGTGCGCTGCTTTTGCTGGTGTCGGACGCCGGCAGCTACATCACGGGCGCGACCGTTGTCGTCGATGGCGGACAGGTCATCCAGATCAAAGGGTAGGGGGTAAGGCATGGACTTCACGCTCGCGCCAGAGATCGAGGATCTTCGGCTTCGCGTTCGTTCGTTCGTGGAAGAGCACGTGCTACCGCTCGAAGCAGACCCGCAGAATTTCTCCGAGCACGAGAACATTCCGGAGGACCGGCTTGCCAAGGTACGCGAGAAGGCGAGGAAGGCCGGCCTGTGGGCGCCGCAGTCGCCGAAGGAATTCGGCGGTATGGGGCTGCCGATCGTCGCCTGGGCCGCGATTTACGAAGAGGCCGCGCGATCGATTTTTGGACCCCTGGCAATCCACTGCATGGCGCCCGACGACGGCAACATGAACCTGCTAGCGCGCGCCGGCACGTCGGCGCAGAAAGAAAAATGGCTGCGGCCGATGGTCGAAGGCAAGGTCCGTTCAGCTTTCGCCATGACCGAACCGCATCCTGGCAGCGGTTCCGATCCCGGGATGATGCTCACGCGCGCCGAAAAAAAGGGCGACCGCTATATCGTGCGCGGGCACAAGTGGTTCATCACCGGCGCCGAAGGGGCTGCACATCACATTCTGATTGCGCGCACTTCTGACGACAAACGGCGCGGGCTCACGGCTTTCCTGCATCACAAGGATCAGCCAGGCTGGCGGATCGTGCGGCGCATACCGATCATGGGCCCGCATGAGCACGGCGGCCATTGCGAGATCGAGTATGACGGGCTGGAAATTCCGGAAGAGAACATCCTGCTTAATGTCGGGGACGGCTTGCGCGTGACGCAGATCAGACTAGGCCCGGCGCGGCTGACCCACTGCATGCGCTGGCTCGGTTTCTCCAAGCGCTGCATGGAAGTTGCGCAAGCCTACGTTGCCGAGCGCGAAGGCTTTGGCATCAAGCTCGCCGATCGCGAAAGCGTGCAAATCAAGCTCGGCGAAGTGGCTCAGCAGATCCAGATCGGACGGCTGCTCACGATGCACGCCGCCTGGATGCTCGATCAGGGCGGCCGGGCACGCAAGGAAGTCTCGATGGCGAAGGTGCAGGTCGCCGACACGCTGCATAAGGCCGCGGATGTGGCAATTCAATTGCAGGGCGCACGCGGGTTTTCGCAGGATTCGATCGCCCAGTGGATCTATCGCTATGCGCGCTCCGCTCGCCTGGTGGATGGCGCGTCCGAAGTGCACATGATGGTGCTGGCGCGGTTCATGCGCCAAGAGGGACGCGACTTCTGGCAATGGGGTCCCGGCGAGGGACGCCGGAACGCGCCTTGATCAGCCCGCCGCCTTCCTGAGCGCCGCCGCCTCGTCGCGCGCGGATCTCATTAGGAATTGCACGTCAGATCCGGCAATCACGAAGCGTGCGCCGAGCTTGACCAGCTCGATCACGTGCACGACGTCCGCGCGGATGCCGCCGACGCCGAGATGCTTGTTGTGCGCCTTGCAGGCTTTTGCGGTGGCCTCATAGGCGGCGCGCAGCTTCGGGCTTTTGAGATCGCCTGGGATTCCCATGACCGTGCAGAGATCGTTCGAGCCGATCAGCAACATGTCGATGCCGTTGACCGAAGCGATCGCGTCCGCATTCGCGACGCCCTCCGGTGTTTCCAGCATGGCAATGAGCGTCGTTGCCGCATTGCCCTGTTTGTTGACCTCGCCGAGCGGCGTCTGCCGGTAGCCCTGCAACGCGCCAGCGCCGCCGACCGAGCGTTCGCCCAGCGGCGGAAAACGACAGGCCCGCACAAAGGCCTCGGCTTCCGCGCGCGTGCTCACGTTCGGGCAGATGATGCCGAGTGCGCCCATATCGAGCAGGCGGGTCGCGTCCTCGAAATGGTGGCCGGCAATACGCACCATCGGTGTTACCCCGACGGGGAGCGCCGCGACGCAAATCTGTGCGGCGGCATCGAGGGAAATCGTGCAGTGCTCCATGTCGATAAAGAATGCGTCGAACCCGCACGAATCCGCGATCATGGCGATCTCCGCGGTGCGCGCGAGCCGCGTCGCCATGCACAGCGCG
>DASSSM010000014.1:0-3572 GCA_035708425.1 Pseudolabrys sp. | reverse complement strand
ACGGGAGATTGAACCATGAGACCGAGAACGCTTCTTTCAGCAGCGGCAGTACTCATCGCCGCAACCACGGTGAGCTTTGCGCAGAGCCTTCCGAACTACGGGCCCAACGCGCCTGCAACCGGTGACAGCCTTGGAAAGCCGCCGAGCGGCACGCGGCCGCCCGGCGTAACCCGCAATCAGCGCAGCAACTATCCAAAGCGCGTGCACCGCCATTATCACCGGAACCACTACGTCCGGTACGAATAGCCGGGCGCGAGAGGGGCGAGGCGTAAGGCAGCCCGAGCGGCCGCCGGCGGCCGGTCAAGGGAGGGGTTGACAAACCGGCACTGACGAATTATCAATTTCGTCATTCGTCATAACACCCCGGCCAGTGCCATGAACGCCCTGCCAAAGACCAAGCCAGACGATACCCGGGACCGCATCATGGATGTGGCCGACCGGCTGTTCCGGCAACTGGGCTTTGCCAAGACAACGGTTGCCGACATTGCCGCGGAACTCGATATGTCCCCGGCCAACGTCTACCGGTTCTTCGCCTCCAAGAATGCGATCGTCGAAGCAATCTGCCGGCGGTGCCTCGCCGAGCTCGACGAGCGCGCCTGGGAAATCGCCCGGTCGCGCGGTTCGGCGGTGGCGCGCATCGAGCGCCTGATCCTCGAAATCATGGCGTATCACAAGGCCAATTTGCTGACCGACAAGCGCGTAAACGACATTGTTCTGGTCGCCATCGAGGACAGCTGGGATGCCATCGAGGCGCACAAGGAGATCATCCGCAACGTCGTCGAGCTCATCATCCGGGACGGCATTGCCTCCGGCGAGTTTGAAAAAGTCGATCCCGCCGAAACGTCACGGCTGCTGATGCGGTCGCTTGTGGCCTTTGTGCACCCCGTCCTGATCAGCCAATGCCTCGCCGACGAGGAAGACGTCGAGGCCGAGGCCAAGGCTGCTATCCGCTTCTCTCTCCGTTCCTTCACCCCCCGGACCTGACCCCATGCCGCCTCTCCCCACAAATTCGCTTGCCTCAATTGTGACGAAAAATGGATTTCATCACTCGTCACAATTCAGTGAAAGGAGTCCCGCCATGCCGAAGCATTCAAACCTTGTGAGATCACTCGCGGCATTGGCGGCGGCGTTGCTTTTGGCGGCTTGCTCGGCCGAGACGGCGCCGGCCCCGCGGGCGGAGCGCCCGGTGCAGGTGCAGAGCGTTGCCTATCAGGCTGAGGACGCAGCCCGCGATTTTGTCGGTGTCGTGCGGGCGCGCTATGAAACCGATCTCGGCTTCCGGGTCGGAGGCAAGATGGTCGCGCGCCTGGTCAATATGGGCGATCGCGTGCATGCCGGCGATGTCGTCGCGCGCCTCGATCCCGAAGATCTGCGGCTGCAGGTCGAAAGCGCGGAAGCGGAGCTTGCGGCAGCCACGACGAATCTCAATCAGACCTCCGCGGATTTCGAGCGCTACGAGACGCTCAAGGCGCGCGGTTACGCGTCGATTGCCGACTTCGATCGCAAGACCGCCGCGAAGGGCGAAGCGGAAAGCCGGCTTGCACGGGCCAAGCGCTCGCTCGATCTGGCGCGCAACCAGCTCGACTATGCCGAGCTCAAAGCAGGAGCGGACGGCGTCATAACCGCGACGCTCGCCGAGCCGGGGCAGGTGGTCAGTCTCGGTCAGCCTGTTGTGAAGCTTGCCCATCGCGGTGAAAAGGAAGCTGTCGTCGCGCTGCCGGAAAATTGGCTCAGCAAGGCACGCGAGGCGGCCGCGAGCGTCACGCTCTGGTCCGATAATGGCCATCGCTACTCCGCCCGGCTGCGCGAACTCTCGCCGCAAGCCGACCAGGCGACCCGAACCTATGCAGCCCGGTTCACCATCCTCGATCCCGATGACAGGGTTGCACTCGGGATGACGGCGACGGTCACGCTCAAGCCTGCCGGCGAAGCAATGGTCGCGAAGCTGCCGCTGTCCGCGGTGCTCAGCCGTGGCTCGGGCGCCTCGGTCTATGTCGTCAACCAGGCCGGCGAGCTGGCACTACGGCCGGTCACCGTCGCCTCATTCAACGAAGACGATGCACTCATCACCGGCGGTGTTTCCGCTGGCGAGAAGGTGGTGACGCTCGGCGTGCAAAAGCTCGAGCCGGGGCTGAAAGTCCGCAGCATCGAGGCAAAATAATTTTGCCATGCTTCGCGGACATCCTGCCCGCGAAGCCAGGTTGCAAGTCTTCTTTGACGGAGTAACGGCGCCATGCAACGCTTCAATCTGTCCGCCTGGGCCATCACACACCGCGCGCTCATCCTCTTCATGATGATCGTTCTGGCGGGCGCCGGCATCTACTCCTATCTCAATCTCGGTCGCGCCGAAGATCCGTCATTCACGATCAAAGTGATGATCGTGAATGTCTCGTGGCCGGGCGCCACCGCGGCGGAAATGGAGAAGCAGGTCGCCGACAAGATCGAGAAGAAGCTGCAGGAACTGCCACATCTCGACCGCGTCGAAAGCTACTCACGGCCGGGTGTGTCCTTCATCCGCATCATCCTCAGCGACACGACGCCGCCCTCGCAGGTGAAGGAGCTGTGGTACCAGGTCCGCAAGAAGGTGGGTGACATCCGCAGCGACCTGCCGCCGGACATCCAGGGGCCGAATTTCAACGACGAGTTCGGCGACGTCTATTCTGCGCTCTACATGCTGACGGGCGACGGCCAGAGCTACGCCGAGCTCAAAGCACGCGCCGAGGATATCCGTCAGCGCCTGCTGCGCGTGCCCAACGTGAACAAGGCCGACATCATCGGCGAGCAGCCACAGCGGATCTACATTGAATTCAGCCACGCCAAGCTGGCGAATCTCGGTATCACGCCGCAGCAGATCTTCGACAGCGTCGCCAGGCAGAATGCCGTCACCTCGGGTGGAGCGATCGATACATCCGCTGATCGCATCAATCTGCGCGTGACCGGCGCCTTTTCGGGCGTCGAAGCCATTGCTGCGGTGCCGGTGCAGGCCGACGGCCGCATTTTCCGGCTCGGCGATATCGCCACTGTGAAGCGGGGCTATGAAGACCCGTCAACTTTCCTCGTGCGCAGCAATGGCAGGCCAGCGCTCGGCATCGGCGTGTCGATGCTCGATGGCGCCAACATCATCACACTCGGTGAGGATCTCAAGCAGGCCATGAAATCGATCGTCGCCGAGCTGCCGGTCGGCGTGGAAATCACGCAGGTGGCGGACCAGCCGCACGTGGTCGACGAGTCGGTCTCGGAGTTCTTCCACGTCTTCACCGAGGCGCTGGTGATCGTTCTGATCGTGGGCTTCGTCTCGCTCGGCCTGCGCACGGGTGTCGTCGTGGCGCTGTCGGTGCCCTTGGTCTTGGCCATAGTTTTTGTCGTGATGTTTGCGACCGGGTTCGACCTGCACCGCATCACCCTGGGCGCACTCATCATCGCGCTCGGACTGCTGGTTGACGATGCGATCATCGCCATCGAAATGATGGTGGTGAAGATGGAGCAGGGGTTCGACCGGGTGAAAGCCGCGACCTTTGCCTGGACCTCGACCGCGTTTCCGATGCTAACCGGGACGCTGGTGACCGCGGCGG
>DASSSM010000013.1:0-3002 GCA_035708425.1 Pseudolabrys sp. | reverse complement strand
AAGCATCCCCTCTGCTCGCTCCGGCACCAGGGATGGTGACTGTGATCTTGCCCCCGTTTCGCCGGACACTCAGGCGGTTGCGGTTTGAGCTGCAATGAACTCGCGGGGCGAGCGCATTTTCAGCCCTGAGTGCGGATGGTTTTCGTTGTACAACTCGACGACAGAACGCCCACGGGACCGGTTTTGAGCGCGAGCTTTTTTACCCATGGCATCCCTGGACTGGGCGACGCGTCTTTGTCCACGAGGTGATCGACAAGAACGAGGCAGCGGTTTTCCGCTGCAGCCTTTCCAGACGGGGATCGGATCGCTGGCTGGAGGTTCCTGCGTGGATGTTCGATCAGGTTCCCAGTACGAGTTGGCGCATCACGGATGCACCGCACGTCGACCTTGCTGCGCTTGGCAGCCTGGCGACACTTCTCCGGGATTCAGGAGCCCCATCGCAATCTCAGGAGATGGGCGCAGCATTGGGCTCTCACGACGCAAATCGGAGAGATGTCCATGCCGCGCAAGCCCACGACATACCAGTTCGATCTGTTCTCCAAGCCGAACGACGCCAAGACGATGCAGGCGCCGCAATGGCAGGCGCTGCCTGCCGAGACGCGTCGATCAGTGACGAAGCTGATGGTAAGCCTGATCCTCGATCACGTCGACGACGAGCGCTCTCCCGGAGAGAGGGAGGCGCGTCATGATGCATGAGAAGATCAGGCCGCATCATCTGGAGCGGAAGGCAATCCTGTATGTGCGCCAGTCGTCCGCCCATCAGGTCCTGCACAATCGCGAGAGCGGCACACTTCAATATGCCATGCGCGACCGTCTGACGGCGCTCGGCTGGTCTCGCATCGACACAATCGACGACGATCTCGGCCGCTCTGCCGCCGGCGGCGTCGCCCGCGCCGGTTTCGACCGGATGGTCGCGGAGGTTTGCCTCGGCAAGGTTGGGGCGGTGGCGGCGCGGGAGGTGTCGCGGTTTGCCCGCAACAGCCGTGACTGGCAGCAGCTTATCGAGATGTGCCGCGTCGTCGACACCGTTCTGGTCGACCAGGAGACGGTCTATGCACCGCGCCAAGGCAACGACCGGCTGCTGTTGGGGCTGAAGGGAAGCCTCAATGAGTACGAGCTCGATCTTTTGCGCCAGCGTTCGCTCTCGGCCCGCTACGAGAAGGCCCGCCGTGGCGAACTCGTTGTTGCAGCCCCTGTCGGCTTCGTGAAGGTCGGGGACCGGATCGAGAAGGACCCCGATCGCCGCGTGCAGGAGGCGATCATCCTGGTGTTCGACAAGGTCGCGGAACTCAGCAGCGCCCGCCAGGCCCTGATGTGGTTCCTCGAGCATGGACTGGATCTACCGGCAAAGCACAACAATGGCGACGTCGTCTGGCGCAGGCCGAACTATGCAACCATCCACCGGATGATCGAGAACCCGATCTACGGCGGCGCCTACGCCTATGGTAAGTCTGGTGTCGCACCGGGATTTGGCCCGTCTCCCGTTCGGCCGGGCGCTCGCCGCAAGCCGCGCGAGGAATGGCTGGCGCTGATCCCGGGTAGCCATGAAGGCTATGTAAGTTGGGAAAGGGCAGAGGCGATCCGCACCATGGTGAGCGACAATGTGCCCACGAGCCGGCATCACGGAGCGCCCAAGCATGGCGACGCATTGTTGGCGGGCCTTGTTCGCTGCCGGCGCTGCGGTCGAAAGCTCACGGTGCGATACACGGGCACGAAGCACAACATCCCGCGCTATTCCTGCTGGCGGGGTCTGCTCGACAATGGCGAGCCGCGTTGCATCGCTTTCGGCGGACTGCGCGTCGACGATGCGATTGAGGAAGCGCTCCTGCGTGTCGTGGAGCCGGGAGCGATTGCTGCCGCTGCCGAAGCTGAGGCGCAAGCTGCCACTCGTCGTGACCAGGTCCGGGATGCCATCAGCCGCGATCTGGAGGCTGCCCGCTACGCTGCCGACCGGGCCTTCCGTCAATATGACGCCGCTGATCCCGAAAACCGTCTGGTCGCGGCGGAACTGGAGATGCGATGGAACCGCGCCCTCGCGCATGTCGATGAGGTCGAGAGCAAGATCGCCGCGCATGATGCCGCGACGCCGAGGCCATCGCCTGTGTCGGCAACGGACCTCACGGCTCTGGCTGCAGATCTTCGGGTCGTCTGGTCGGCGCCAACGACGGATGCCAGGCTCAAAAAGCGCATCGTACGCACCCTCATTCACGAGGTGGTCGCCGATATCGACGATGAAGCCTCCGAGATCGTCCTGCTGATCCATTGGATTGGTGGCGCCCATACCGAACTTCGCCTGCCGAAGCGGCGCCGCGGACAGCGCAACAGCACTTCCGCCGATATCATCGCGGCCATTCGGCAACTGGTGTTGATCGCCAGCGACGACCTGATCGCCGGCATTCTCAACCGCAACGGCCTGGCAACTGGGCATGGCAATCGCTGGACCCGGGAGCGGGTCACGGCGCACAGATCGCATCACAAGATCCCGGTCTTTCGGCCGGCACCGGATGGCAACGAACCATGGCTTAACCTGAATAAGGCGGCGCGCCTACTTGGCGTAGCACCGAAGACGCTGAGGCTTGCCGCCGAAGCCGGCGAGATCGAGGGCGTTCATCCTCTGCCAGATGGACCGTGGATCTTCAGCCGGTCAGAACTTGGAAAGCCGCAAACTCAGCAGATCGTTCTTCGCGCGCGACAGAACCCGAAATACCCCGCAGGATCACATCCCGATCAGCAAAACCTACTCCCTTCAACGGCATAGACAGATGGGTGTTATGAAGCAGGATTGTACTGGCGGAGCCACGGGTCGAGATCGGCCTGCAGCTCGGCCAGGTCATGATAAAGCTTTTTGCGGAAGGCCACCCGATAGAACTCGTCCAGCATGGTTTTGTGGAAGCGCTCGCAGATCCCGGTCGTTTGCGGGCTCTTGGTCTTGGTCCTCGAGGGGTCGATGTTTTCGATCGCCAGATAGAGCTCATACTCGTGCCGCTCGGGATTGCCGCCTT
>DASSSM010000012.1:0-5323 GCA_035708425.1 Pseudolabrys sp. | reverse complement strand
CATCGGAGCCGAAATATTGAACTTCCGGTCCGATATAGATCCCGCCAAGCATCTCTTCGAGCACCTGCCAGCCATAGGCGATGCGTGCCGAGTTGCTGGTTGCGATCGAGGACAATGAAACGTCGGCGGCGACCATCATTTCCGTGGTTGGCTCATACCAAGCTTCCGCCGCGACGCGCAGACCGTATGAGTAGCCGCGTAACCGATTGGCGGAATCGTCCGGCCGCAAGTAATGATTTTGAATTTCGGGCCCCATAAACACGCTGAATTCGGCATTCCCGCGCTTGATCCGCCAGCCCGGCAATACGTTTGCCAGCCACTCCGCGCCGATCACGCGTTCGCCGCCGAGAATTTGCGCCTCGTAGCGGTAGAGTCCGCCCGAGAGCATAACTTTCAGAAGAAGCCCGTCCCGGTCGAGGCCGTTTGGAGCAACGATGAAGCCGCCATGGGCAAAAACGCCGTTGCGCCAGATATCCCGGCCGGAAAAAAGTAGGACATGGGTTTCGTCAGAGTCGTTGGCGTCTGCAGGCGGCACGCAAACGCAGCACAAAATGATAGCGGCAGCGGAGCGGGCCACCGCCCAAACGCAACTCCAGCAAGGCACGGAACAAACCCTGGATGGTTACAAAGTATCGTACAATCCAAGGGTAAATAATTGTCATGGTACAACCAACAGTCGAACGGATGAGTGCTATTAAGGACAAAGCGCTATCAATGGGTATATGCCTGCTAACGACTCCCCAGCGCCGAATGGAAATCCGGAATGAGTGCCATCGCCAAAGCCCGCCATCCCGCTGATGATCTGGAGCGCCGGCGATCGATCGCGTTCCTGAACTGGGCGCACGCGATCGACCATTTCGTGCTGCTGATCTACCCGACGGTCGTGATCGGGCTTGAGGTGGTCTACCAACGCTCCTACAGCGAACTGATTGCCCTTTCGAGCACGGCCTTTGTCGCCTTCGGCGTGTTCTCTCTTCCGGCGGGATGGCTCGCCGACCGCTGGAGCCGCCGCAACATGATGGCAGCCTTCTATATCGGCTGCGGGCTCTCGCTGGCCGCTGCCGGACTTGCCCCGAACCTTACAACGATGGCGGTCGCCATGTTCGCGCTCGGCATGTTTGCGGCGATCTATCATCCGGTGGGCATGGCAATGCTGATCGAAGCCACGAACGCACGCGGGCGCTCACTGGCTTTCAACGGCGTGTGCGGCAATCTCGGAGTGTCACTCGCCGCCGGCGTCAGCGCGGCACTCGCCACATGGCTGGGCTGGCGCGCAGCATTCTACGTGCCGGCCGTGCTCTTTGTTCTTACCGGCATCGTCTATCTGTGGGTCACGCCGGACGACCGCCACCAGGCCAAGTCCCGCGTATCCGCACCCGCGGTTCCGCTCACACCACGCCTTGCGGTGATACTGTTCGGATTGTTCATCGTGATCGCGTTGAGCGCGGGTCTTACCTTCAACGTGCTCACAATCGCGCTGCCCAAGATCGTCGATGAACGGCTGTCCAGAGACCTGCCACTCTTGCTCGTCGGAAGCATTGCAACGGCTGTGCTGGTCTGCGGGGCACTGGCGCAATTGACGGTCGGCCGGCTGGTCGAATGGGTTCCGCCGCATGTGATATTTGCGATCGTCACCGGTCTTGGCTTTCTCGGGAACCTGTGGGCCGCCTATGCGAGCGGCACGGCGCTTCTGGTTGCACTTGCGATCGCGGTGGCGGCAATCTACGGACAAGTCACCGTCAACGACATGATCATGGCGCGATATACGGCGGATGCCTGGCGCGGCCGTGTCTATGCCGTGCGTTATTTTCTGCTGTTCATCAGCGCCGGCGTTGCAATCGGTATGATTTCGCTGCTGCACGAGACCGGCGGCTTCGCGCTCGTGCTTGGCGTCAATGCCGTTATCGCGCTCTTGCTGTTTGTGACGACGCTGGCTCTGGTTGCAATGATCATCAGCGTCGAAGGCAGGCAGCGGACGCAGCCCGCCGAATAAATCAGAACAGCGGCGGAATGAGGTCAGTGACCTTCACCGCCATTTTCTTTTTGATATTCGCAACAATTCGGCTGCGGTGGCAGGTCTTTGGGTCGCGGCAGTAGCAGAGCAGGGCGATCCTATTGCCTGATTTTATCAGCGCAATCAGTTCGCGCAGCTCGCTTTGCGGGCCCGCGCCTTTAATGTGCTTGTCGTAAATGCGCCAAAGCGCGTCCGTGTCGCCACCGCGGGCGGCGGCGCGTCCTTCTGCCGGCGTGCCGAGCTTCTGCAGGTGGATATAACCGATCCCTTCCTCCTCGAGCGCCGCCGCGAGTTGGCGCTTGGAAAAGCCCGGCCTGCGCGAGGCCGCGACCGCGCGCGTATCCACCAGCAGTTCGATTTTTGCACGCTTGAGCTCGCCGAGCACCGCGGCGGGCTTGGCTTGCTCATATCCGACTGTGAACAGCGGCGCCGATTTCGTGGATTTTTTCGGCCGGGCTTTCATTTCAGTCTTTCAATCAGCGCCATGGCTGCGGCGGGCGCCCGTAGCTTCGCCTCGTGAATGAAGTAGATGAAGGTGTCGCGTGGCTGCTTTTTCGCCGGCGCCTTGTCGATGCGCGGCAGATCTTTTGGCTCGCTGCCTTTTGCCCAGATTTTCGCGCGATCAGCCCAGGAATCGAGTGCCTTCGGCGGGTAGCCTTCTTTCAGTTTCTCGTCGCCTTTCTGCAGCCGCGCATAGACGAAATCGGCCGTGACGTCCGCAATCTCGGTGTACTTGTCATGTTCGGCGTAGACGACGCCGACGCCGAACTTGCGCGCCAGCGCGATGAAGGCCGGAGTCTTGAAGCTGTCATTGCGGACCTCGACCACGTGGCGCAGCCTGTGGCCGTCGAATGTCTTCGGCAGCAATTCAAGAAAGGCGCCGAAATCCTTCTCGTCGAATTTCTTGTAAGGCGTGAATTGCCAGAGCAGGGGGCCAAGCCGAGTCCCGAGCTCGGTTACTCCGGATTCGAGAAACCGCTGGATGGAATTGCCGGCCTCCGAGAGCACGCGCCGGTTCACGGCATAGCGTGGGCCTTTGACCGAGAACACGAAGCGGTCCGGCACCTCCGATGCCCACTTGCGAAACGTCGCCGGTGTTTGAGTACGATAGAAGGTGCCGTTGATTTCGATCGAGGTCAGATGCACGCCGGCGTAGGAGAGCTCGCGCGCATGCGGCAGGCTCTTCGGGTAGAAAACGCCACGCCATGGCTCGTAAGTCCAGCCTCCGATACCGACGTAGATCCGCCCGGTCGCGTTTGTCATGCTGCTGTCATGTCGGTGGTATAAGGTGCTTTGCAAGTGGCGAAGAGTATGTCTCGCCACGACGGCCACTGCGACGAGGCGACGCCGGATGAACGCGCGCCTTTTCGTGTGTGGTCGTTTCTTTTTAGCGAGGCTTCCAGAAAAGCAAAAGGCCCGGGGAAATCCCGGGCCTCTGCATTTTGTGTCGGCGCGAACCGATCAGAAGTCCATGCCGCCCATGCCGCCGCCGCCCGGCATTGCCGGAGTGGCGTTCTGCTTCTTCGGCACTTCGGCGACCATGGCCTCGGTGGTGATCAGAAGGCCAGCAACGGACGCCGCATTCTGGATCGCCGCACGCACAACCTTGGTCGGGTCGATGATGCCCTTGGTCATGAGGTTGCCGTATTCGCCGTTCTGCGCATCGTAGCCGTAGGAGTACTGATCCTTCTCCAGCAGCTTGCCGACAACGACCGAGCCGTCAGCGCCGGCATTGGTCGCGATCTGGCGGGCAGGCGTTTGGATCGCCTTACGCACGATGTCGATGCCATGCTTCTGGTCCTCATTCTCGACCTTGAGGCGCTTAAGTGCCTCGACCGAGCGCAGCAGGGCGACACCACCGCCCGGCAGAATGCCTTCCTCGACCGCGGCACGGGTCGCGTGCATCGCGTCATCGACGCGATCCTTGCGCTCCTTAACCTCGACCTCGGTTGCACCGCCGACCCGGATCACCGCCACGCCGCCCGCAAGCTTGGCCAGACGCTCCTGCAGCTTCTCGCGGTCGTAGTCGGAGGTGGTCTCCTCGATCTGCGCCTTGATCTGCGCCACGCGCGCCTCGATGTCGGCCTTCTTGCCGGCGCCGTGCACAATCGTCGTGTTCTCCTTGTCGATCATCACCTTCTTGGCGCGGCCAAGCATGTTGATCGTAACATTCTCGAGCTTGATGCCGAGATCTTCGCTGATGGCCTGGCCGCCGGTCAGGATAGCGATGTCCTGCAGCATGGCCTTGCGGCGATCGCCGAACCCCGGCGCCTTCACCGCCGCAACCTTGAGGCCGCCACGCAGCTTGTTGACGACGAGCGTGGCAAGCGCCTCGCCCTCGACGTCTTCAGCCACGATCAGCAGCGGCTTACCGGTCTGAACGACCGACTCGAGCAGCGGCAGCAACTCCTGCAGGCCCGACAGCTTCTTTTCGTAGATGAGGATGTAGGGGTCCTCCATCTCCGTCCGCATCTTGTCGGCATTGGTGATGAAGTAGGGGGAGATGTAGCCGCGGTCGAACTGCATGCCCTCGACCACGTCGAGCTCGGTCTCGAGAGACTTTGCTTCTTCGACCGTGATCACGCCCTCGTTGCCGACCTTCTGCATGGCCTTGGCGAGGAAGTTGCCGATCTCGCTGTCGCCGTTGGCCGAAATGGTGCCGACCTGGGCGATCTCTTCGTTCGAGGTGACCTTCTTCGAATTGGCCTTCAGATGCTCGACGATAGCTTCGACAGCAAGATCGACGCCGCGCTTCAGGTCCATCGGGTTCATGCCGGCGGCAACCGCCTTGGAGCCTTCCTTGACGATCGAAGCGGCCAGCACGGTGGCGGTGGTGGTGCCGTCACCGGCGAAGTCTGACGACTTCGAGGCGACTTCGCGCACCATCTGCGCGCCCATATTCTCGAACTTGTCCTCGAGCTCGATTTCCTTGGCGACCGTTACACCGTCTTTGGTGATGCGCGGGGCGCCGAACGATTTATCGAGCACGACGTTGCGGCCTTTGGGGCCGAGCGTGACCCTCACCGCATTGGCGAGGATGTCGACACCGCGCAACATGCGGTCGCGAGCGTCGACGGAAAATTTGACTTCTTTAGCAGCCATTGTCTGTGTTCCTCTGATTTGAAATTCGGATCGGCAGCCTTAGGCAGCCTTCTTCTTGGCGGCGCTGCCGCCCTCGATCACGCCCATGATGTCGGACTCCTTCATGATCAGGAGATCCTGGCCGTCGATCTTCACTTCGGTGCCCGACCATTTGCCGAACAGCACGGTGTCGCCGACTTTCAAATCGATCGGGATCAGCTTCCCGCT
>DASSSM010000011.1:0-4311 GCA_035708425.1 Pseudolabrys sp. | reverse complement strand
GATGGCGTGCAGCAACGCTGGACGACCGTGAAGGCCAGTTTTGGTCCGCTCCTGAGCAACCTGCACCCGCTTGCAGCACCTGAGCGCCGGCAGGGCAAAATGGGCTACCGGCTCGTGGTCGGCCCGCTGCCCAATAGCCCGGCCGCCACCGGCCTCTGCGCCCACTTTATTGCCGCGCACACGCCTTGCCGCGCCGTCAGGTTTGAGGGCGAACAGATTGCGCAGCGTTGATAGCCGCGGTATCGCCGCGCCATACTGACCGCATGAAGCTGTTTCTTCCGAGCGCGCGGGCGACGAACTGGCTGCTGATCGTCGGTTTTTGCTCGATCGGTTATGCGCTCTACATGCGCTATCTCGCAGTGGAGCAGTCGACGGTCGGGCTTGCCTGCCAAGCCGGGTTGAACACGTGGCTATGCTTCACGCGCCAGATCACCATCGCGCTGTTCACGTATTCCGCTTTTGGCTGGGCTGCGCTGGTTGTGGCCGCAGTGAATTTGCTGAGGCCATCGCTTGTCCTGTTCGCGATTGCGCTGGCGGCGGCTTGTTTCGGAGTCGTCCTCTATAATGTCGGACTGTCCTCCCTCGCCATCGGCTTGCTGGTACTCAGCTTTGCGCGCCGCGCGCCTGAGCCAGATTGAAAGCCAGAGCCGCCAGGACCGCGCAGACCCACAACGACTGCCAATTGGCAAAGGTTTCGTTGAAGACAATGTAAACCACGGACAGCGCGAGCACGCAGGCCGCCGACATTTCCGCAATACCGCGTCCCCCTTTCGTGCGGCCTACGAGAAATCCATGGACGACGAACGGCAGGATCGCCGCGGTGAGCGGTGCAAACGGAAAATCGCGGTAGCGCGGATCGAACACCAGACTGAGCGCGACAAGGAAAGCCAGCAACGTCACCGCTATCAAAATGGCTCCGGCGGAGCGGCCGAGCGGTTCGCTGACGCGCTGCTCTTTCGGTCCCAGCAATTGCGCGAAGCTGGGAACGAGACTCTTTCGCATGATCGCCGTGCTCAGAACGACCGGCGCCAAGGATGCGACTACGGCGAGCATCAGGGAACGCGCCCAACCGGCAATGCCGAGACTCTCGATCGGAATGTTTTCAATCGTCCATCCGATGAGCGCTCCGCCGACCAATGCATTCGCTCCGACGCCCAGCCATTGCAGAGTGCGGGCATTTTCGTCGCGCACATAGGTCGCCGCGCCGAATACAATGACGGCAAACAAAATCCCGCCGATACCCTGCCAGATCCAGAATGGATGATTGGAGACCGGCTGCGACCAACCGAATTTCGGCGCGCGTGAATAGCCGTCGAGCAGTCCCCAATGACCGCCGACCGTCCCTTCTAGGGCGCGTTTCCAAGGCTGATCGAAGGCTTCAATGACGTTGACATTGAAATTTCCGCGCTTGCTGAGCGCGAGCACGTCCTGGATGATCCTTGCCTGGTTGACCGGCGACGGCAGGGCGCCTTCCCGCATGCGGCCTGCGCTCGGCCAGCCGACTTCGCCGATGAGGACTTCCTTACCTGGAAACGCGTCGACGACTTGCCGGCGAATGGCATCAACGTGTGCCCCGGCCCGGCCGGCGGAAACCGGATAGTCCTCCCAATAGGGCAGGATATGAATGGTGACGAAATCAACGGCATTGGCGATGTCGCTGTTTCGAAGCCAGAACTCCCAGACGTCCGCATAGGTCACCGGCACACGCACCCGTGCCTTGACGGCGCGGATCGTCCGCGCGAGGTCGGTCGCCGTCATGTCGCCGCGCAGAAGTACCTCGTTGCCAACGACAACGGCGCGAATGGTGTTCGGATATTTGTTCGCGAGCGCGATCGCTGTCTCGATCTGATAGTTGTTTTTGGCCGGATGGCTGGAAAGCCACAGTCCCTGCATGACCTTCAGGCCGTATTTGGCGGCGATCCCGGCGATCTGGTCGAGGCCGAAGTCGACCGAGTACGTACGGACGCAGTCTGTGACTTCCGAAAGCCGGGCCAGGTCGTCGTCGATCTGGGCCGCCGGGATCATCGTCGTGGGATCAAGCGGGGTCTGCAGGCCGCGGAAGGGCGTATACGACACGCAATAGAGCTTCTCTGCCCGCCCTACCTGGGGGTACGGCATGAGAACCGGGTTGCCGAGCCAAACCCAGACGCCGGCAATCGCCATCGCCACAAAGGCGAGGCAGGTCAGAGCATGGCGCATCGGAGCCCCGAACAATGAGGTCAACGGATGCTATCCGGCTTATCGCGCACCGCCGCCCCTGCCAAGGTGACCAGCCTTAAGCAAGGATCGTGGTTACGCTGGACAAAGGGATCGGGTTGAGGCCAAGTCATAACGCAATTGTTGCGGATTGAAATTCAGGTTAATGCGCACGGCTGGCGTGCGGGGCAGAATTACCAGAGAAATCACCGCCGTATTAGCGTCCCAATCCGGTTGCAGACAGGGCTAGGGACGGCGTAAGGCCAAGTAAAAAACAGATCCGACGGGGACAATGCTGTTTTCTTTCAAGTTGCGTCAGGGTTTTGCCGTGCTTTGCTGCGCGGCTGCTCTAAGTGTCTTTGCCCCGGCGGCCTTTGCGCAAAGCGGCAATGGCAAGCCGCCTGAGCCGCAGAAACCGGCCAGCGATGCCGCCAAGGCCGACATCGCCAAGGAAGGCCAGAAGAAAATCGATGAGATCGCCGAGGCTTCCCGTGCCCTGAGCGGGGCGGCTGGCAATCCGGAATGCGTCTGGCTTGGCCGCCGTGTCGTGAGCCTGCTGTGGCGGGACGACCTGGATACGGCCTTCCGCCATCTCGACCTTTACGACCGTTTCGGGTGCCCGGGCCCGCATATCCAGGCCACTTTCCGTTGCCTGGTCCGGCAGGGAAACATTGATCCGAAGCAGCAGGAAACGCTGACCGGCCGGGTTCACGGGTGCTGGCTTAACCCTAACCTTGAGCCTACCCCTGCCACGGCAGCCGCGTCGCCGGCCCAAGCGCCAGCGGCTACTTCGGGCGGAACCACCCAGCGCTAGGCGGCGTTTGCTCTAAGCAATTTTTTTCGTGGGCGCCATGTAAGCGCCTAGGATTTGCCATGTCGGCTAATTACTTGAATGAGTGCCTGATGCCGCGCTACGTTTTGCTCGCGCAGACGGAGTATCGGCTGAGCCCAGGGGACGGGCTCAGGGGTCTGCCATCCTGCCCCGCTTGGTTTTGAGTTCTATGCGCACCGTCGCTGCCGTTGTCGCCCTTGTGGCGTGCGTGCATGCCGGGTTGTGGGCGTTAATGCGTGACGACGTTCGCGCCCCCAACTTCGAAGGCCAGCT
Organism: Pseudolabrys sp.; assembly: GCA_035708425.1. GTDB lineage: Bacteria > Pseudomonadota > Alphaproteobacteria > Rhizobiales > Xanthobacteraceae > Pseudolabrys. The sequence continues at coordinate 1,010 of DASSSM010000011.1, read as the reverse complement.
TGCGAGCGTTTCCTACGCGCCGTTCAATGGCTCGGCACATCCTGATCGCACCACCGCGCAGGTCGCGCAGATTCGTTCCGACCTCAAGCTTCTCGCACCGTACACACGCGCCGTTCGCACATACTCGGCCACGGGCGGTGTCGAGCTCGTGCCGGGCATCGCTTCGGAATTCGGGCTGCGCGTTACAGCCGGTGCGTGGATCGACAAGAATCAGGATCGCAACGAGCGTGAAATCCGCTCGGTGATCGATCTCTCAAGGCGTCACAGCAACGTCAACGGTATCATCGTCGGCAACGAGACGATCTACCGCGATGAGCAAAAAGTCAGCGACCTGATTCAGATGATCCAGCGCGTGAAGCGCTCGACGAACGTTCCGGTCACCACCGGCGAAATCTGGCACGTCTGGATCGAGCACCCCGAGCTCGTTTCCGCCGTCGACTATATTGCCGCGCACATTCTTCCTTATTGGGAAGGCTTCTCGGAGACGCAGACAGTCGAGCAGACCGTCATCATCTACGACAAGCTACGCAAGGCATATCCCGGCAAGCGGATCGTCATCGCCGAGTTCGGCTGGCCGAGTGCCGGCTACAACATGCATCGAGCCAATCCCGGCCGCATCGAGCAGGCCGTCGTCCTGCGCGACTTCGTGGCGCGCGCCGAAGCCTACGGCATGGACTACAACATCGTCGAAGCGATCGACCAGCCGTGGAAGACGAACGAAGGCGGCGTCGGGCCCTATTGGGGACTTTTCGACGCGTCGCGCCATCCCAAGTTCAGCTGGACAGGCCCGATCACCGAACCCGATCATTGGAAGCTTGCGACGATCGCCATTCTCGTGAGCGTGCTGCTCTCGCTGCCGCTACTTGCGATGAGTGCCGTCACGTTGTGGCAGGCCGTGATGCTTACCGGCGCCGCGAACGTCGTAGGTGCGTGGTTCGCAGCAGTCTTTGCATATTGGAACGGACACTATTTCGTCTGGGGTGCCGCCTTTGCGCTTGGCCTCGGCATAA
>DASSSM010000010.1:0-4915 GCA_035708425.1 Pseudolabrys sp. | reverse complement strand
GGCCGCAAGTTCCGCGCGGCTGGTCCGACGTTTGCCGGGATGTGGGAAACGGCGGGGGCCAGCATCGTGAGCCCGCCCTCGAACGAAATCTATAACGCGTTCCAGAGCGGCGTCGTGAACGGCACCGATACAAGCCTCGGAACGTTGCAGTCGATGCGGCTCTACGAAGTGACCGATTGCCTGACCGCTCCCGGCAACAATGCGCTCTGGTTCATGTATGAGCCGGTGTTGATGTCGAAGAAAAGCTTCGACAAGCTCAACAAGCAGCAACAGGACGCGGTGATTGCTGCGGGCAAGAAGGCGCAGGCCTACTACGAAGGCAAAGCCGAGGCGGTGAACCAGGAGTCAATCAAGGCCTTCGAAGATCACAAGGTGAAAGTTGTGACGCTCAGCGATGTCGACTACCAGGCATGGCTTGAGATGGCCAAGAAAAGCTCCTACGCCAAATTCGCCAAGGAAGTGCCGAACGGTCAGAAGCTGATCGATGAAGCGCTTGCGGTAAAATAATGAACACGGCGGCCGGCGAGTGCATCGCTCGCCGGCCGTTTTCTGGCGCAGCTGAGCTGCGCATCGTTCGAACTTCCAGGACAAAATAAGAAGCCGGGCCCATGGACGCATACGTACGGGCTGTTGCCTTCCTGTCGCGTGTAGCCGGCGTGGTTGCCGCCTTTCTCATATTCTTCGCGGTGCTCGTGATCTGCGACATCGTCGTCGAGCGTTACATCCTCAATCTTACGACGATCTGGCAGATCGACGTCGTGACTTACTGCATAGTCGGCGCGACGTTCGTCGGTAGCGCGTACGTGCTCTTGACGCGCGGCCACGTCAACGTCGACATCTTGCCCCTCCATGTCAAACCACGTACGCGGTTTTGGCTTGCGCTGGCGACCGGCTTGCTGTCGCTGGCCTTCTGCATCGTTATTTTTGTTCTCTGCACGGCCTATTGGTGGGAGGCCTTCTCGAATCGGTGGCTGTCGAACACCGTGTGGCGGGCAAGGCTTTGGATTCCGTATCTCTCGATGCCGGTCGGGCTCGGCCTGCTCATCCTGCAATATGTGGCCGATATCTTGTGCGTTGTGACGGGGCGGGCACCGCCGTTCGGCATTCAGGACAAGCAGGATGCCGAGGATGTGGCGCGCGCGCAGGCGCGTGAGGCGCTCGGTGACGCGCCATGAGTCCGACAACTCAAGGACTGATCGTTTTCGTCGTCACGTTGCTCATGCTCGTGTCCGGAATTCCGGTCGCGTTCGGGCTCGGCGCGATTGCCATCATTTTCCTCGTGTTCTTCCAGGGCTTTGATGCTCTGCATGTGGTCGCCGAGACCTTTTGGTCCGGCCTCGATGAATTCACGCTCGTCGCCATCCCGATGTTCGTGATGATGGGCGCCGCGATCGGGTCGTCGCCGGCGGGCAAGGATCTTTATGAAGCGCTCGACCGCTGGCTATACCGTCTGCCCGGCGGCCTGGTGATATCGAATATCGGCGCTTGCGCGATTTTCGCGGCTCTGACCGGCTCATCCCCCGCCTGCTGCGCGGCCATCGGCAAGATGGGCATTCCTGAAATGCGCCGCCGTGGCTATCCGGACGATGTCGCCACCGGGTCGATCTGCGCGGGCGGCACGCTCGGCATTCTCATTCCGCCGTCGATCACGTTCATCTTGTACGGAATTGCCACGGAAACGTCGATCGGCCGGCTGTTTATCGCCGGCGTTCTGCCGGGGTTGATGCTCACCGGATTGTTCATGCTCTGGACAGTCTTTCTGCTCTGGAAGCGGGGCTTTCGTTCGCACGAACTCTCCTTCCGCTATTCGTGGAAGGAAAAATTCCAGTCGATTCCCAAGATCGCGCCATTCCTGTTCATCATTTTCGGTGTGATGTATTCGCTCTATGGCGGAATAGCGACGCCGTCGGAGGCGGCTGGCGTCGGCGCGGCGCTCTGCATGTTCCTGGCGATTCTGATCTATCGGCTTTGGAAACCCGAACAGATCTGGCTGATCCTGCGCGACACGATGCGAGAGTCGGTGATGATCCTGACTATCATCGCGACCGCCGTTTTGTTCGGCTACATGCTTACATCGCTCTATCTCACCCAGACGCTGGCGCAGGCGATTGCCGACCTGCACGCCAACAAATGGATGCTGATGTTCCTGATCAATATCTTTCTGCTGGTCTGCGGCTTCTTCATTCCGCCCGCGGCCATCATCCTGATGACCAGCCCGATCCTGCTGCCCATTATCACGGCCGCAGGTTTCGACCCCGTGTGGTTCGGCGTGATCCTGACCATCAACATGGAGATCGGCCTCATCCACCCACCGGTCGGGTTGAATATCTACATCGTTAACGCCATCGCGCCGGATGTGCCGCTCGCCAAGGTCATGTGGGGCACCTTGCCTTATGTCATATGCATGATGCTGGCGATCATCATCTTGTGCTTCTTTCCTGAAATTGCCACATGGTTGCCCGATCATCTGATGGGTAAAGCCATAGGGCCTAAATGAACACCTCGTTTTTCGGGGAACTGCTGCAGACCATATCCGAGCGCGGTCGCGCGTTGCTTGCCCGTGACCGGCGTGGCGAGGCTTCTGCCCGTTCGGAAAGTCTCGTCGAGCTGTGCGAGGACCTGTTATCCGGCCGCGGCGAGGCCTCAGGCGTCGCGCTCGCCCGCGAAATTCTCACGCGTTACGGCACGCTCACCATCGGCCCGCGGATCGCTTTCTTCGAGGCGCTGGCGCAGCGCTTCGGCATCGACAAGGCGCGGATGGATCAGACCATCGATGCATGGCGCGCGTCGCCGTCGGACGCAACGGCCGCCGAGGTGCATGCCGCCTCCGAGCCGCGCCGGCAGGAACTCTTCCGCAGACTCAATCTCGCGCCCGGAGGCACTGCCGCACTGGTTCGCATGCGCGAGCAGCTGATGGATTCCCTCGATCATCGCGACGACCTGCGTGCCGTCGACGACGATTTCGTCCACCTGTTCTCGTCCTGGTTCAATCGCGGCTTCCTGGTGCTGCGCCGCATTGATTGGTCAACACCGGCGATCATACTCGAGAAGATCATTCGTTACGAAGCGGTGCACGAAATCCATGATTGGGAAGATATGCGTCGCCGCATCGATCCGCCGGACCGGCGCTGTTTCGCCTTTTTCCACCCGGCAATGGTCGACGAGCCGCTCATCTTTGTCGAAGTTGCGCTCACCCGCGATATTCCTGCCGCCATTTCGCCGATTCTCGCGAAAGACCGTGAGATTACGGCAGTTGATAAGACGCGCACCGCAACGTTTTATTCCATCTCGAACTGCCAGCGCGGGCTGGCCGGCGTCTCCTTCGGCAGTTTCCTGATCAAGCAGGTGGTGGAGGAAGTCAGCCGCGAAGTTCCCGGACTGCAGACTTTCGTGACGCTGTCGCCGGTGACGAACTTTGCGGACTGGCTCAAGCGCGAGCGCGCCGAAGAAAAATCCGCCGCGCTGACCGAGGCCGACAAAGCTGCACTTGTCGCGCTCGATCAGCCCGGCTGGTGGCACAACGCGGAGACGGCGGCGCAGCTGCAGGATCCGTTGATGCGCGCTGCGGCCTGGTATTTCCTGCGCGCGCGCAGCGGGCGCGGTATGCCGGTCGATGCGGTCGCCCGTTTCCATCTGGGCAACGGCGCGCGGCTTGAGCGCATAAACTGGCTGGCCGACACATCGGATCGGGCCATGGCGCAGGCGCACGGGCTGATGGTGAACTACCTCTACGCTCTCGACGACATCGAGAAGAACCACGAAGCCTATGCCGAAGGGCCTACCGTGGTCGCGTCGAATGCCGTTCAGCGCCTGCTGCGGCCATCGATCGAGCTGGTACCGATCGCGGGTTAGGAATTTCCGTTTTCTCTATTAGTTAGAAATGACCTCACACCCTTTGATGCAAAAGCAACAGGATGCTTGCTTTACCGAATGTCCGCTTTTGTGGTCGCTATTAGGGGTAAAGCGGACATAGGCTGTTGCACCGCAAATATCTGCTTTTGACCCAAAGCGGACATATAAAAGCGACGTAAATTTGCAGCACTGGGTTAGGATGATGTTGCATCAAATATCAGCGTGGGATGAAATTCTGAACCGCGGTGTTAAATTGAAGCGGCAGTAACTTTCATCATTGTCATCGCGATTTTGCCTATGAAGCGACGGGAATTCATCGCCCTCGCGGGCAGCGCAGCGGCCGTATGGGGGCTTAGTGCTCCGCGCGTAGCTATCGCCCAAACCTCCCGAATATATAGGCTGGGGACGCTCACCCCTCTGGTGCCTATGGTTTCCAGCGCCGAACGTGGCGCAGTCCTAATCAGCACGCTTGCGCAACTCGGCTATACGCTCGGAAAAAACCTCTCGTATGAAGCAAGGGGGGCAGCAGGCAAAGTGGGGCAGTTGCCGCAGCTCATGCAGGAGTTGAAGGCCGCGAATGTCGATGTGGTTGTGACGACCGGTTACCCTGCAACGGTCGCCGCAAAGACCTCTGGCATCCCAACAGTTATCGCTCAAGGTTCGGGTGATCCGGTCGCTACAGGTCTTGTAGAGAGTTTGCCTCACCCAGGCGGCAACGTGACCGGAATTGCGGACGATGCCTCGGAACTTTCTACCAAACGCCTTTCATTGCTGAAGGCAACATTGCCGAAGCTTCGCCGTGTGGCGATGCTGTGGAATAAGGACGACCTTGGTATGTCGTTACGCTATGAGTCCTCCGCAAAAGCTGCACAGGAGATTGGCGTGGCGGTGCAGGCGCTCGGCATTCGTGAGCCGGACGATTTTAATGATGCCTTCGCAGCGATGAACCGCGATATGCCCGATGCTATTTTGATGGTCTCGGATTCCCTGACTCTTCTCAATCGCAAGCGCGTGATGGATTTTGCTGCCGAACATCACGTGCCGGCGATCTACGAATTCGACG
>DASSSM010000009.1:0-2765 GCA_035708425.1 Pseudolabrys sp. | reverse complement strand
GCATCTGGCGGACCGGCTGCGCGGCGGGGGCCCGTTCGCACAGGACTGGCCGCGATATGAGCGTGTTCTGTCGCGGACGGAGCGCCTGGAACTTCAACAGCTGCTTGCGCGGCACGGTTTTGACGTCGGCGAGCCCGATGGTCAGTTTGGACTTAAGACCCGTGCTGCAATTCGCGAATTTCAGGCCAGAAGCGGCCGGATTCCGGACGGTTTTGCCTCCGCCGGCATCCTTGACCAGCTGCGCGCGCGTTAAGGATAGCGGCCGGACCACCTTTGAGTTGACATTTTTCAGGCGCTAATGGTCCATGGCGGTGAGCGCGCCGTTGCAGCAGTACGGACCCATTCGTTTGGCACCTCGCATGACTGGAAAGAACCGGTTTTCGCGCTGGCTTGTTGGAGCAGCCCTTCTGGCCGCGGTGGACGTCGCGGGCCTTGCCGCTCTCGAACTCGCCATCAGTTCACCGGCACAGGCGCAGTTGTTTGGCGATGATCGCTTTCCATTTCTAAGCCGGCAGCGCCAGCAGCGGCCGAGCGGCGGCGGATTTTTCGGCGGATTTTTCGGTGGCGGCCAGCGGCAATTCGACAACACCTACGAGCAGCAGGCGCCCGTCGACAACTCGCGAGCGCCGCCGCCGAAAAAAGCGGAAGCAAAGCCGGATGCAGTCGCGCCGACGACCTCGATCGTCGTCATGGGCGACGCCATGGCCGACTGGCTTGCCTACGGATTGGAAGACGCCTTCGCGGATTCGCCCGAGATCGCCGTTGTCCGCAAAAATAAGATTCACTCGGGACTGCTGCGATACGAGGCGAAAGGCGATCTCGATTGGTGGCATGTTGCGCGCGACATCCTCACTCAGGAGAAGGCGAATTTTGTGGTGATGATGCTCGGCGTCAGTGACCGCCAAAGTATCCGTGCGAGCGACCTCGCGAAAGAAGCGGACAAAAAGAAGAAAGAAAAGGACAAAACGACCAAGCCGGCGTCGGACAACAAGGATGCGCAGAGCAAGGACCAGGCCGACGATGAGCAGGATTCGATTGCAACGCCCGAGACGCAGCCCGGTAAAAGGGTGAGTGGCGTCATCGAATTCCGCACCGACCAGTGGGCCGAGATTTATTCGAAGCGCATCGACGAGACGATTGCCACGCTCAAGAGCAAAGGCGTGCCGGTATTCTGGGTCGGCTTGCCGGCGATTCGCGGCACGAAGTCGACCGCTGATGCCGTCTACCTCAACGACCTCTACCGTGCCCGCGCCGAGCGTGCCGGCGTGATCTATATCGACATTTGGGATGGGTTTGTCGACGAGGCGGGAAAATATTCGAACTTCGGTCCGGACTACGAAGGCCAGATGCGCCGCCTGCGCTCAAGCGACGGCGTCTTCTTCACAAAAAGTGGCGCGCTGAAGCTTGCGCACTATGTGGAGCGCGAAATTCGCCGCCAGATGAATAGTCGCGTGGCACCGATCGCAATTCCTTCGGGACCCGTTGCGCCGGCGACGCCCGACGGCAAGCCGGCGGCGCGTCCGATGGCCGGGCCTGTGGTGCCGCTAACGGTTGTGCCCACCACGTCGGAGGAACTGGTGGGAGGCGCTGGAAGCAGCGCCCCGCATGGCGATGCCACTGCGACTCGCGTGCTGGTGAAGGGTGAGCCCGTTGCGGCTCCGCGCGGGCGCGCCGATGATTTCGCATTGAAACCCGATAGCGACGGCAAAGCCGTGCTGCCGCCTGCGGCGGTGCCCGCCGGGGCTATGGCGGCCGCACCGGCCGAGACCGCGCGTCCAGAACCGGCCGCCACGCCTGACAAAAAGACGGCCGCGCCCAAAAATGCGCCGGCCGCGAAGACGACACAAAATACGCCCTCGAAACCCAGGACGGAGCCCAGGCCGGTTCGTCCGCAGCAGCGGGATGACGTGCCGCGTCCGCCGCGTTCGATTGGTCTGTTCGGCGGCGGCTTCCGCTAACGCAGGTTGTCGAGTGAAAAAATCTGCCGCTTCAGCGCGGCAGGGTCGTCGATCCCATCAGGAATTTATCAACGGCATGCGCCGCCTGGCGACCCTCGCGGATCGCCCACACCACCAACGATTGCCCGCGCCGCATGTCACCGGCGGCAAAGACCTTGGGCAATGAAGTCTGGTAGGCGATTGTATCGGCCGACACGTTGCCGCGCTGATCGAGCGCGATGTTCAAAGTCTTGAGCATACCTTCGTGCACGGGGTGCACAAAGCCCATGGCGAGCAGCACGAGATCGGCCTCGATCGCGAATTCGGTGCCCGGCACCGGCTTGAATTGCGCGTCGACCTGCGTGCAGTGCAGCTTCTTCACCTGGCCGTTCTCGCCGGTGAATTTCTGCGTCAGCACGGCAAATTCGCGCGTGACGCCTTCCTCATGGCTTGACGAGATCCGCAGCTTCAGCGGCCAGTCCGGCCAGGTGAGCATCTTGTTCTCGTGCTCGGGCGGTTCCGGCATGATCTCGAAATTGGTGACAGACACCGCGCCTTGACGAATCGATGTGCCGATGCAGTCCGAGCCGGTGTCGCCGCCGCCGATGACCACGACTTTTTTGCCTTTCGCAAGGATAGGCTCGACGTTGCCTTGCGGCTCGTTGCTGACGCGCCGGTTCTGCTGCGGCAGGAAGTCCATCGCGAAATGAATGCCCTTGAGCTCGCGCCCGGGGATCTGCAGGTCGCGCGGCTTTTCGCTGCCGCCGGTGAGCACGACCGCGTCATGCTCTTTGAGCAGTTTATCGGCCAGGACATTCACGCCGACAT
>DASSSM010000008.1:0-2471 GCA_035708425.1 Pseudolabrys sp. | reverse complement strand
TTTGGTGGAGAGCTTCGGACGCGCTGGTTGGCATGTTCCGTCACCGCGCGCGTCGATGTTCGCGTGGGCTCCGATACCGGAGCCTTTCAAGACGCTCGGAAGCGTGGAGTTTTCCAAACTGCTGGTCGAGAAAGCCGATATTGCCGTGTCGCCCGGTATCGGCTTCGGAGAATACGGCGAAGGCTACGTCCGCATTGCGCTTGTTGAAAACGAGCAGCGGATTCGGCAGGCCGCTCGTAACGTCCGCCGCTTTCTAGAGAACGCGCCCGAGCAACTGCACAACGTCGTTCCGCTCGCGACGCGGCGCTAGCATCGGGCGCGCAGTTCATGGCACTACCGCTGAAAGTGGGCGTCGCCGGGTTGGGCACGGTCGGCGCCGCGCTGCTTGCCCAAATCGCGCACCAGCGCGAAGCGCTGGCGGCGCGTTGCGGGCGCCCCATCGACGTTGTCGCCGTCTGCGCGCGATCGCGTACCAAGGACCGCGGCATCGATCTCAGGAAAATGAAATGGTTTGCTGAGCCTTCTTCGCTCGCGCGCGATCCAGACATCGACGTTTTTGTCGAGCTGATTGGCGGTGCCGGGGAGCCCGCCAAAGGCGCGGTTGAGACGGCTTTGGCGTCCGGAACATCGGTTGTGACGGCTAATAAAGCGCTGCTGGCGCGGCACGGCGTGAAACTTGCGGGGTTTGCCGAGCGCAATCACGTCGCGCTCAACTTTGAGGCCGCGGTTGGCGGAGCCATTCCGATTGTCAAAACGTTGCGCGAAGGAATGGCAGGCAATTCGTTCGAGCGCATCTATGGCATCCTGAACGGCACCTGCAACTACATCCTCACGCGCATGGAGCAGGACAAGATGCCCTTTGCGGACTGCCTCAAGGACGCCCAGCGCCTCGGTTATGCTGAGGCCGACCCGAGTTTCGACATCGAGGGTCACGACACCGCGCAGAAGCTTGCCGTTCTCGCAAGCCTTGCGTTCGGCATCAAGGTCGACCAGAGCGCGATTTACGTGGAGGGTATTTCCTCGATAACGCCGGCCGATCTTTCGGCGGCTGACGAGCTCGGCTATCGCGTGAAATTATTGGGCGTTGCTGTGAGGACGGCAAAGGGCATCGAGCAGCGCGTGCATCCGACGATGGTACGCAAAGATTCCGCAATTGCGCAGGTGATGGGCGTGACTAATGCCGTCACGATCGATGCGGTCGACATCAATCCCCTGACCTTGGTCGGACCTGGGGCAGGCGGGGCGGCTACCGCATCGGCGGTTCTTTCCGACATCGGCGACATCGCGCGTGGCGTACGCACCGCGCCCTTCGGGCGGCCGACGGCGCGCCTTACCGCCGTACGGAAAGCTCCGATGCAGCGCCATGAAGGCGGCTATTACATTCGGCTTGTCGCGCGCGATAAGCCGGGAACCGCGGCAACCATCGCCACGCGGCTCGCAGAACAGGAAATTTCGCTGGAATCAATTGTGCAGCGCCACGATCCGGCGCATTTAGGGCGCGACACCAAAGCGGGTTCCGTCCCCGTTATCCTCATTACATATGCAACGAGCGAGGATGCGGTGCGCAAAGCACTTGCGGCGGTGGGTCGCGATAGGGTGATCTCAGGCCGTCCGCAGGTCATTCGGATCGAAAAGAACTGAGCCGGCCCAAGCGTTTGTGAGGGGAACGTCAAATGGCGAGTATTACCGTCCAGCCGGAATTGCTGCTGGAACGCATCCTCAGTCTCGAAATTGTGCGCGTGACGGAGCGTGCGGCTGTCTCTTCGGCCCGCTTGCGTGGTCACGGCAAGGACAAGGCCTCCGACCAGGCGGCCGTCGATGCCATGCGGCGTGAGCTTAACAAGCTGCCCATCGACGGCACCGTCGTCATCGGAGAGGGCGAGATGGACGAGGCTCCGATGCTCTTCATCGGAGAAAGAGTCGGTACCAAAGCCGGGCCGAAGGTCGACATAGCGGTCGATCCACTCGAAGGCACGACGCTCTGCGCCAAAAACATGCCCGGCGCCATCGCGACCTTGGCAATGGCGGACGCCGGGACGCTGTTGCATGCGCCCGATTGTTACATGGACAAGATTGCGATCGGTCCAGGCTATCCCAAGGGGACGATCGACCTTGACGCGCCGCCAACGGAAAACATTCTTTCACTTGCAAAAGCCAAGGGTGTGAAGCCCTCGGAAATTACGGCGATCCTGCTCGACCGCCCGCGTCACGCCGATATCATTGCCGCCGTGCGAAAGACGGGCGCCGCAGTCAGCCTGATCAGCGACGGCGACGTCGCTGGCGTTATCCACTGCGCGGACCCGAAGACCGGCATCGATATTTATCTGGGTATTGGTGGCGCGCCGGAAGGTGTGCTTGCCGCTTCAGCTTTGCGCTGCATCGGCGGACAAATGCAGACACGGTTGATTATCGACACCGAGGAGCTGCGCACGCGAACCTTGAAAATGGGCATCAAGGATCCGAAGAAAAAA
>DASSSM010000007.1:0-8331 GCA_035708425.1 Pseudolabrys sp. | reverse complement strand
GATCCGCGTCATCTAGTCATGACGTGCCGTATTTGCAAACCGTTCGCAACGCTGTGGCGAATCCCCTAAACCCCTGATAAAAGGCGCGCGAATAAAGGATTTCCGCATGCGCAAGGGCGCCGTTAAGCGCAAGACCAAGGAGACCGATGTCGAGATTGAAATCGATCTCGACGGAACAGGCCGCGCGTCGATTGCGACCGGCATAGGCTTCCTTGACCATATGCTTGATCTACTCGCGCGCCATTCGCGCATCGACATCACGGTCAAGGCCAAAGGTGACTTGCACATCGACCATCACCATACCACCGAAGATGTCGGCATCGCGCTCGGACAGGCCGTCAAGCAGGCACTCGGCGATATGAAGGGCATAACGCGATACGCCGACGTGCATGTGCCGATGGACGAGGCGCTAACGCGGGTGGCGATCGACATTTCTGGCCGACCGTTCTTGGTCTTCAAGGCCGAGTTTGTGCGCGACAAGGTCGGCACCTTCGACACCGAGCTTGTGCAGGAGTGGTTCCAGGCCTTTGCGATGAACGCCGGAATTACATTGCATGCCGAAGTGCTGTACGGCGCCAACGACCATCATATTGCCGAGTCCTGCTTTAAAGGCCTGGCGCGCGCGTTGCGGACGGCTGTGGCCATTGATCCGCGCGCCAAAGACGAAGTGCCGTCTACGAAAGGTTCGCTTGGGTGACGCTGCCGGAGATCGGGCATGGCCCGACTCTCGCGGGCCTTTCTCGACAGGATGGCTCTGACGGGCGGCCACGATGAGTTTGAGTACGAGGACGTGCAATGTCCACCTATACCGTGCACTCACCAAAGCCTCCGCGGACAAGCGATGCATCTCGTGCGACGGAGCAATTTGTATTTGTGCGTGACGGATTTCATTTCTGGGCGTTTGTACTGGCACCGCTATGGCTGCTGTTGCATCGGCTCTGGCTGGCTCTGCTCATTTATGTTGTCGGCTATGGCGCCCTCAGTTTCGGGTTCACTTTTGCGCGTGTGTCTTCTAGTACCCAGTTAATCGTCGCGCTGCTAATTGCGCTGCTGATGGGAGTCGAGGCCTCGAGTATCTGGAGGTGGAGCTTGAATCGTCGGGGTTGGGCGACGCTCGGATTCGTGGTCGCCGAGGATGCTGAAATGGCGGAACGCCGCTTCTTTGCGGAGTGGCAAAAGCGCGCGGCCGATGCGCCTTCGGTTCCTGCAACCGAACCGAAATATTCAACCCCGGTACGGCGAGGCCCGCCTTCACCATCCGACGTCATTGGCTTGTTTCCGGAGCCGGGAGGCCAAAGGTGAGCGTTGCAATTGTCGACTACGGCTCCGGCAACCTGCATTCAGCTGCAAAAGCTTTTGAGCGTGCATCACGCGAAAGCGGGCAAGGCCAGCCGATTGTCGTGACCGGCGATCCCGACGCCGTCTCGCGAGCCGATCGTATTGTTCTGCCTGGCGTCGGTGCTTTCGCAGATTGTCGGCGTGGACTCGATGAAATTCCCGGGATGATCGATGCGCTTGAGCAGGCTGTACGCAGGAAAGGCAAGCCGTTTTTCGGAATTTGCGTTGGCATGCAATTAATGGCCGAACGAGGACGCGAATATCGGATCACGCCTGGTCTTGGTTGGATATCGGGGGAGGTCGACCGCATCGCACCGTCCGATCCCAATCTGAAGATTCCACATATGGGATGGAATACGCTCAACACGCTGAAGGATCATCCGGTGGTTGCCGGAATTCCGCTCGGTTCGAAGGGTTTGCACGCGTATTTCGTGCACTCGTATGAGCTGAAAACAGCAAGAAATTCCGACCTTATCGCACAGGCCGACTACGGCGGACCGATCACGGCCGTTGTCGGGCGCGATAACATGATTGGTACGCAATTCCACCCGGAAAAAAGCCAACGGCTGGGCCTCGCACTGCTCGCGAATTTTTTGAAGTGGAAGCCGTGATTCTTTTTCCTGCGATCGATCTCAAGGAAGGATTGGCTGTTCGTCTTGAGCAGGGGGATATGACGCGCGCCACTGTTTTCCATCGCGACCCAGCCGCACAGGCGCGCGCGTTCGAGCAACAGGGATTTAAGTATCTTCATATTGTCGACCTCGACGGTGCATTCGCCGGCAAGCCAATGAACGGTGCGGCCGTTGACCGAATCCTGGAGACGGTCGGTATTCCTGTGCAGCTCGGCGGAGGAATCCGTGATACCGCGACCGTTGAAGCGTGGCTGGGAAAGGGCGTCACTCGCGTCATTATCGGAACTGCCGCGGTTCGCGACCCGCCTTTCGTCAAACAAGCCGCGCGTGACTATCCTGGGCAAATCGCGGTGGGTCTCGACGCACGTGGCGGAAAAGTGGCGGTCGAGGGCTGGGCCGAGACGTCCGAATTGTCGGCGCTCGACATCGCGCGTCGATTTGAAGATGTTGGGGTTTCAGCGATCGTCTACACCGATATCGCACGTGACGGTATGTTAGAGGGACTAAACCTCGATGCGACGATTGCGCTCGCCGATGCAATTTCAATCCCCGTGATCGCATCGGGTGGTCTCGCGTCGATCGAAGACATCCGGGCGCTGCTTGCTCCGCGCGCGAAAAGGCTTGCTGGCGCGATCGCCGGCCGCGCGCTCTACGACGGGCGACTCGACGCTGCGGAAGCACTCGGGCTCATTCGCGCAGCAAGGACGACGACCTGATGTTCAAGGTTCGCATCATTCCCTGCCTCGACGTGAAAGACGGCCGGGTCGTCAAGGGCGTGAATTTCATCAATTTGCGCGACGCGGGCGATCCGGTCGAGGCTGCGATTGCCTACGACGCCGCCGGCGCCGATGAACTCTGTTTCCTCGACATCACGGCGAGTCACGAAAACCGCGATACGATTTACGACGTGGTCACACGCACGGCCGAGGCCTGCTTCATGCCGTTGACCGTCGGTGGTGGCGTGCGCACGGTAGATGATATCCGCAGGCTGCTCACGTGCGGTGCGGACAAAGTGTCGATCAATACGGCAGTGGTGGCGCGCCGCGCCTTCGTAAAGGAAGCAGCTGAAAAATTTGGCGACCAATGCATCGTTGTCGCTATCGATGCAAAGAAGGTTTCAAAGATCGGTGAAAAAGACCGCTGGGAAATTTTCACGCATGGCGGCCGCAATCCGACCGGCCTCGACGCTGTCAGTTATGCCAAGGAAGTCGTGACATTGGGCGCCGGCGAGATTCTGCTGACGTCGATGGATCGCGACGGGACCAAAGGCGGCTACGATATTGCGCTCACGCGCGCAGTGGCCGATGCCGTCAAGGTTCCGGTTATTGCCTCGGGCGGGGCCGGCACCTTGGATCACTTGGTCGAAGGCATCCGCGATGGTCACGCGACCGCGGTGCTGGCAGCTTCAATCTTTCACTTCGGTGAGCACACGGTGCGCGAAGCCAAGGCTTATATGGCCAAAGCCGGCTTGCCGATTCGCATGGATACGTAGCGCGCCGCCCTCTCCCCGTAGGCGGGGAGAGGTGATAAAGGACCGCACATGAGCAAGTTCACACTGGCCGACCTTGAAAAGCGGGTTCATGAGCGCGCCAAGGCAAGCGCAGCCGAATCCTATACGCGCGCCCTGATCGAAAAGGGCGTAGCCCATTGCGCCAAAAAGCTCGGCGAGGAGGCAATCGAAACCGGCCTAGCGGCGGTACAGGAGGACAATAGCCGGCTCACCGCGGAAGCGGCTGACCTTCTTTACCATCTGCTAGTGCTGCTGGAAGCACGCGGCGTGACATTGGCCGATGTCGAGGCGGCGCTCGAGAAACGGACGGCGCAAAGCGGGCACGAGGAGAAATCCGCGCGCTCACGCTGATCGGATGTTGTGATGGAACAGCGCATCGAAGAAAACCTCTCGCCCTACCGAACCTTCTCGCGCGCGGAATGGGCCGCACTCCGCGAGGATACGCCGATGACGCTGACCCAGGAAGAGGTCACGCGTCTGCGCTCGCTGCACGACCGGCTCGACATGAGAGAAGTCGAGGAAATTTATTTGCCGCTTTCACGTCTCTTATCGATGTATGTGGCGGCGACGCAAAGGTTGTTTGTCGCACAGGAACGCTTTCTTGGCACCGAAGACACCAAGATGCCGTATATCATCGGCGTGGCCGGCTCGGTCGCTGTCGGCAAATCGACGACGGCCCGCGTGCTGCAGGCGCTGCTGGCGCGATGGCCAAATGTGCCGAAGGTCGATCTCATCACAACGGATGGATTTCTGTTTCCGAATTCCATCCTGGAACGCGAAGGCCTGATGGAAAAGAAGGGCTTTCCCGAAAGCTACGATCTGCCAGCGCTGCTGCGGTTCTTGTCTGACGTGAAGGCTGGTCGCCGCCCGGCACGGGCACCGATCTATTCGCATCTCGTCTATGATGTGGTCCCCCACCAGTCGATTGAAGTCGATCGGCCCGACATTCTCATCGTCGAAGGTCTTAACGTTCTGCAAACCGGCCGACTGCCGAGAGATGGCAAAGCCATTCCGTTTGTTTCGGACTTTTTCGATTTTTCGGTCTATCTCGACGCCGACGAATCAGTTCTGAAATCCTGGTACGTCGACCGGTTTTTGACGCTGCGCGGCACCGCGTTTCGCGACCCGAAATCCTATTTTCATCGCTATTCAAATCTGTCGGATGAAGACGCAACCGAAACAGCATCATCGATCTGGTCGCGCATCAACCTCGTCAACCTGCACGAAAATATCCTGCCGACGCGGCAACGCGCCGATCTTATTTTGAAGAAGAGCGAGAGCCACCTCGTCGAGGAGGTCTCGCTGCGAAAGCTTTGATCAGGCCGCGCGGCGGCTTAGATCAAAATGCTCGAAATAGCGTTGTTTGATCGCCGATACGGGCAGAACGATCAGCACGTCCGTGGTGCCGAATTCGTGGTCAATCACCGCACCGTCGCCGATATAGGCGCCAAGCCGCAAGTAGCCTTTAATCAACGGAGGAAGCGTGCGCAGCGCCGCCTTCGGATCAATCGCCTCTTTCGACATCCGGTTCATTTCGACATAACGAGCGGGCAAGGCCCTTGCGCGCCAAGGCTCCGGCGCGCCGGCATAGTGATGAAGGAACGACAGCGGAAGCGCCAGTTGCTTCGGATCGGTACCATCGATGCTCGCGCATCCGAACATCACACCGCAATTATTTTGCAAAATGTATGCGTGGATACCGTGCCAGAGAAGTTCGACAGTGCGCTTGTTACGATAGGACGAAAGTACGCAGGACCGGCCGAGCTCAAGGAATTGCAGCCGGCTGTGGCGGGCAACGAGAGCGCTGATATCAAACTCGCCGGCGGTGTAGAATCCGCCATACTCTTCAGCAAGCGGTTGGCGCAGCAGCCGGTAAGTGCCAACCACGGCCGGCCGGTTCAATGCACTGCGGTCGCGCGCCGCATGATCAATCACAAGCAGGTGGTCACATATCGCGTCGTAGCCATCAATATCGCGCCGCGCGAGGAGTCGGGCAGGACTGGGAGCCGCGGACCCCTCTTGGTAGAAAACCTGGTAGCGAATTTTTTGAGCCTGACGCACCTCCGCGGCGGTCCGGGCCAGCCGTACTTCCAACGTGCCGATCCGGCCCATTGTCCGCGAAGTCCGATGAGCGCGCGTGGCCAATGCGCGTAGGCCGCCGCAGGCCTGCAATGATGAAATAAGTCCCGGCCTGCCGAGGCTTGTCGGGGTCGGTCGCAGGCGCTCGAACAGGCTGCGTGGCGGCTGAAGGGTGGCGCGAATGGCCATACGCATTCAGGATCCTGTATTTAAGTTTGTTTGGCGACTTTGACTGTGAAATCCGGATGCCCGAATCATATTCGTAACTCGTGATACCCCTACACCACGGGCCGGACACGGAATTATGACAATGGGGGAAAGCCGGCGTCACGCGGCAAGCGGGCTGGTACCGGGTCCGCAAGCGGTATCGAGGATTTCGCGCAACCGCTCACGATCAAGCGGCTTGAGCAGCAGCCCATCGAGGCCAGCATTGAAAATTGATTGGCGATCCTCCGTTTGGGCGTTAGCAGTCAACGCAATCATGCGCGTGGGGGAGTCGCTCGCTTGAGCCTCAGCTGCACGGATCCGACGTGCGGCTTCCAATCCATCGATACCCGGCATCTGCAGGTCCATCAGCACAAGATCGTACCGGCAGCCTGAGGCACGTGCTGCAAGCCAAGACTCAACGGCGGCCTCACCATTCACGGCGATGGTAGGACGATGGCCCAGTCGAGTGAGGAGCGCGCGCGCCAGCAGCGCATTAATTTCGTTGTCTTCAGCAACCAGGATCGACAAACCGTTGACTGGGCGAGACGAGGCGTCGGCTGTTTCGGCGGCGACTTCGCTTGCCGAATGCTCGAACGTGTCAGTGACAGCAAGGCGCGCCGCCAGCGATGCGGCACGCACCGGCTTGACGAGGTAGCCGGTGAAGCCGGCTGCTTTCAGCGCCTGTAACTCATGGCGCTCGCTCGGTCGTATCATTGCGATGCGCTTGGGTATATGGAGCTTGGTGAGATCGCAGGTCTCCGCCATGGCTCGCGCGATCGGATAGTCAATCAGCAACGCATCCCACGGCCGCTCCGGCAGCAGGGCCGCAGCAATCTTTTCGTCGATCACAGCGCAGGTGCTGGCGCCCCATCGTCCAAGCCGGCGCGCGAGCAATGATGCCTCGATTTCCGCCGCTGCAACGATCATGATGGCCGAGCGATTGAGTTCGGGAGCGACGACGGTTGGTTCCTGTGCGTCCGCCGGCAATAGCTGTACGCTGATGCTAAAGGTCGAACCAACACCAACTTGGCTCGTAACATCTATGCACCCGTTCATCCGTTCGATGATACGCTTGGAGATTGCAAGCCCCAGGCCAGTGCCACCATATTTTCGCGTCGGGGATCCGTCGGCCTGCTCGAAATCATGGAAAATACGCGGTAGGTCGTCCTGGCTTATTCCGATGCCGGTATCGCGAACCTCAATACGAATCTCGTTTTCGTAATCTCCCGGCTCAACAACGACTCCGATGCCGCCGTTTTCGGTAAACTTCACCGCGTTGCCAAGCAGGTTAAGCAGAACCTGACGCAGACGGGCGACATCGCCGATTACGTTTGCCGAAACGCGCTCGTCGACATAGGAAACGATTTCGATTCCTTTGGTCTGAGCACGCGGAGCCATGAGCTCGACGGATTCTTCGATCATGGACGTGAGTGCGAATGGGCGCGATTCAATATCGAGTCTGCCGGCTTCAATTTTTGAGAAGTCGAGAATCTCCTCGATCAATGTCAGTAGCGTCTCACCGGAGGTTTTTGCAGCTTTTGTGTATGTCAGCTGCTCAAGTGTGAGCGGCGTGTCGAGCAGCAAGTCGGCCATGCCAAGCATGCCGTTGAGCGGCGTGCGAATCTCATGGCTGACGGTGGCGAGGAAGCGTGATTTGGTTTGGCTCGCGGCTTCAGCTTGATCGCGCGCAAGCGTGAGCGCCTGTTCAGCCTCCACGCGACTTGTAACGTCTCGCCCGACGACTTGAACTTCCGTTCCACTATCGCTGAGAACGGAGACCTCTCGCCAGGATATCCAGCGTACACCGTGATCGGATTCAATTTTTTCGTCGTGCATCCGGGTGCCGTCGGCCTGGACGATAACGACACCGCGGCCACGAACAGGCAGCTCTGTTGCGCTACCGATCAGAGCCCCATGCGGCTTGCCCGCGAGCTTGCAGAACGCATCGTTTGCATAAGTGATCCGGCCCGAACTGTCGCGCCTGACGATAATATCGCCTTGTGCCTCCAGCAGGCTGCGCGCTCTCTCTTCTGCTTCGCGCACCTCCCAGAGGCGGTCAGACAGGTCTTCGATTCGGTCTTCCAGCATGCGCTGCCTGTTTTTGGCTGCGCGATATCGTGTGTAGATGAATGTCGCCAAGATGCCGGTGACCAGGGCGCTGGCGGCGAAAACGTAGCTGGCGATATGGAATCCCGCGCCCTGCATGGTCACAGCGTCGCGGGGTTCGCGATCGGAAGTGTCAATTGCCCGCGATCGGAGGCCATTTGGCGCCGGGAATGTTGCAAATTTATTCTCAATTAACCGCGTGCCTGCCGTTCGCGCGAACGTGGTAAATGCATTATTAATTGCGCGCGTCGATTCTGCTGGCTTGTCGCTTCTTCGCGACGCAGCGGATTCGATGCGATTGTCCGCGCGCGGTTATCATCGGGTGTTGCGAGTCGCGCGGACGCTCGCCGATCTGGACGTAGCCGACTCAGTCGGCCAAGTACATCTCGCGGAGGCGCTTTCCTATCGGGCGCTTGCGGACGATTCTCGCCGCGCCGCGTAGCTCACGCCGTTTTCCGC
>DASSSM010000006.1:0-9636 GCA_035708425.1 Pseudolabrys sp. | reverse complement strand
CGATGAACGCCATACTCGCCGACACCTTCGCGCTGTACCTCAAGACGAAGAACTTTCATTGGCATATGAGCGGCCCGCATTTCCGCGACTACCACCTGCTGCTCGACGAGCAGGCCGAGCAGATCTTTGCCACAACCGACGTCCTCGCCGAGCGCGTCCGCAAGATCGGGCAGCCGACGTTGCGCTCAATCGGCGATATTTCACGCCAGCAGAGGTTGTCCGATAACGCTGCCCCCTACGTCGAGCCGCAGCACATGCTGGCGGAATTGCGCGACGACAATCAGCGCGTTGTTGGGTCTATGCGCGAAGCGCACGATGTCTGCGATGAGCACAACGACGTCGCGAGCGCGAGCCTGCTGGAGACCTTCATCGATGACGCCGAAAAGCGTGTCTGGTTTCTTTACGAAGCAAGCCGTAAAGGCGACCCGACCGCGCACTAGCCTCGGTTAGCCTGTCAGAGCCAGCACTTTTGCCGCCGCGTAGAATTCCGCCTCGCGGAACGCACGGCGCTGGAGCGCAATCTCGTCACGGCCCCACTGCGACATCTGCCAGTCTTCGTCGACATGTGCCGCCGACCAGACCTCGCCGGGATCGAGCGCCCGATGGGCAAGCGCGACCGCGAGCAGACCTGAGCCGGTCAGCGTCGTGATCGATGAAACGGCGCCGAGCCGCCACGGCTCTGTAGGAATAGCGGAACGCAAGGTCTCGACGGATTCGCGAGGCTGGGCGACGTGCATGACACCTTGCGCCAGCACGAAGCGCGCGTTGAACCGGTCGCGTGCCCAGGCCAGGACCGGATCCCATGCGCGCGCTTGCTTTTCGACCAGACCAGCCGGCGCCTCCGCGCGATAAAACACCAGATCTGATCGCAGATATTTCTCGATCTCGTCGGCAACAGGCCGCGGCGTGTCGCGCACCGCATCGATAATGGCGTTGGCGAGCCGTGTCAGCGGCATACGCGCAGGATCGACGACGTCGCTTGGCAAATTCCATTCACCGGCGATTGCTTCAGCGAGTGCGCGTGTCGGCGCGTTCAGTGTGCGCCGCGCCGGCGTCTTGATTGGTTTCCCATCAAGCAAAACCGCTCCGCCCTCGCCGACATGTGCGATCTCGTAGAACCGCTTGCGCAAATTCGGCCGCCCGCCGCGCCGCGCCGATGCCACCGGGTCGACGGGCTGGTTTTCGAATATCTCGGTAAATATGTCGCGCATCAGATGATTGTGATTGTGCGCCGCAACAACGGCGGAACCAAGCCTGTGGGGCGTCTAAACGTGATCGTCATAAGCGCCGCTGGCGCGTACCAAAATAGCCCCGGTCCGGACATTAGACCGCCGCTTTCAGAGAGCGAAAAACCTATCTCAGACTTGCGGTTGATAGACCTCAACCATGACGGAAGGATAGGTAGCCTTGCGGGTTGGTACCCAATAATATCCGCTCGGAATCGCGCCGGGAAACAAGGCCAATTGAGGACAATCGCCGCCGGGGCTGTGACGCGACGCCGTTTATTTACTGCGGGAGTAACGGGGCGCGTTTCGAGGAGTCAATGAAGAATACCGACATTTCTGCTCCGGATTACTTCCACAAGGTCGTGGACTGCCAATGGGCTTGCCCGGCGCATACACCGGTTCCGGAATATATCCGGCTGATCATGCACGGCCGTTATTCCGACGCCTACATGATCAACTGGCGGTCGAATGTGTTCCCGGGGATTCTGGGCCGTACGTGCGACCGTCCTTGCGAACCGGCCTGCCGGCGCGTCCGCGTTGAGAAGGAGCCGGTGGCAATCTGCCGCCTGAAAAGAGTGGCGGCCGACTACAAGGACGACATCCGCGATCGCCTGCCGAAACCCGCGGCAAAAAAGAACGGCAAACGCATCGCGCTGGTCGGCTGCGGCCCGGCCTCTCTCACAGTCGCCCGCGATCTCGCCCCGCTCGGCTACCACTGCGTGGTGTTTGACCAGGATCCAAAAGCCGGCGGAATGATCCGCACGCAAATCCCGAAATTCCGCTTGCCCGATTCCGTCATCGACGAGGAATGCGGTTACATCCTCAACCTGGGCGTCGAATTCCAGGGCGGCAAGCGCATCGACAGCATGAAGGCGCTGCTGGCCGAGAACTGGGATGCGATCTTCGTTGGCTCGGGCGCCCCGCGCGGACGCGACCTCGACATTCCCGGACGCAAAGAAGCGGCCAAGAACATTCACATCGGCATCGACTGGCTCTCATCCGTCTCGTTTGGCCACATCGACAAGATCGGCAAGCGCGTTGTCGTTCTCGGCGGCGGCAACACCGCGATGGACTGCTGCCGCTCCGCCCGCCGGCTCGGCGGCGAACAGGTCGATGTCGTCGTCCGCTCCGGCTTCGAGGAAATGAAGGCGTCGCCCTGGGAAAAGGAAGACGCCATGCATGAGGGCATCCCGATCCATAATTTCCTCGTGCCGAAGGAATTCACGCACGAGAACGGCAAGCTCACCGGCATCACTTTCGAGAAGGTGAAGGCCGAGTACGACGCCAAGGGTCGGCGCAAGCTCGTTCCCGCCGGCGAGCCGCCCGAGCATTTCCCCTGCGACGATGTGCTCGTGGCAGTCGGCCAGGAGAACGCTTTCCCCTGGATCGAGCGCGATACCGGCATCGAGTTCGACCAATGGGACATGCCGAAGGTCGACACCACGACCATGGCGTCCACGCATCCGAAAGTTTTCTTCGGTGGCGATGCGGCGTTCGGCCCAAAGAACATCATCTGGGCCGTCGCGCACGGCCACGAGGCCGCCGTTTCCATCGACAAGATGCTCAATGGCGAGGACATCGCCGATCGCCCCATGCCCGCGGTCGAGGTCATGAGCCAGAAGATGGGCATCCATGAATGGTCCTACGACAACGAGATCGCCCTCGATAAACGCTACAAGGTGCCGCATCGCGACAAGGTGATTGCGCTCAAGGACATCAAGGCCGAAGTCGAACTCGGCTTCGATGAGAAACTCGCTTTCGCGGAAGCCGGCCGCTGCCTGAATTGCGACGTGCAGACCGTGTTTTCCGCGCAGCTCTGCATCGAATGCGATGCCTGCGTCGACATCTGCCCGATGGACTGCATCACCTTCACGCCGAACGGCGAGGAGGCCGATTTGCGCAAGCGGCTGACCGCGCCGTCGCATAATCTGACCCAGGATCTCTATGTCCAGGACGGCCTCAAGACCGGACGCGTCATGGTCAAGGACGAGGACGTTTGCCTCCACTGCGGCCTGTGCGCCGAACGTTGTCCGACCGGGGCGTGGGACATGCAGAAATTCTTACTCGATATGACTCACGCAGGGAATTCATGCCGACCGCCACGCCGATCAGCCGCGTAAACGACTTCGTTATACGCTTCGCCAACGTCAACGGCTCGGGCTCGGCGAGCGCGAACGAGATGTTTGCACGCGCGGTGATGCGCATGGGCGTCCCGGTCGCGCCGCGCAATATCTTTCCGTCAAACATCCAAGGCCTGCCGACCTGGTACGAGGTTCGCGTTTCCGAAGCCGGGCATCTCGGCGCGCGCGGCGGCACCGACCTGATGGTGGCGATGAATCCGCAGACCTTCGACAAGGATATCGCCGGCATCGAGCCGGGCGGCTACCTGTTCTACGACTCCACCAAGCCGCTCCCCCCATCGAAATTCCGCGAGGACATTACGGTCATCGGCGTCCCGCTAACCGCAATCTGCAATCGCGAGTACACCGATCCGCGCCAGCGCCAGCTGTTCAAGAACATCATTTATATCGGCGTGCTGACCGCCCTGCTCGACATCGATGTGAAGGTCGTCGAGCAACTCATTGGCGAACAATACAAAGGCAAGGACAAGCTGATCGAGCCCAACCTCAAGGCGTTGCATATCGGCCGCGACTACGCGGTCCTCAATTTGCAGTGCCCGCTCGGCATCAAGCTGCGGCGCGCCAACGCCGTCGGCGACCGGATTTTCATCGAGGGCAACTCCGCCGCCGCGCTGGGAGCGGTCTATGGCGGCGCCACCGTCTGCGCCTGGTACCCGATCACGCCGTCGTCCTCGCTCGCTGATGCCTTTACCCGCCACTGCGCCAAGCTGCGCGTCGACCCGGAAACCAAGCAGGCTAAATACGCGATCATCCAGGCCGAAGACGAGCTCGCCTCGATCGGCATCGTGATCGGCGCCGGCTGGAACGGCTCGCGCGCCTTCACGGCGACGTCAGGGCCCGGCATCTCGTTGATGCAGGAGTTCATCGGGCTCGCCTATTTCGCTGAAATTCCTGCCGTTCTGTTCGACGTCCAGCGCGCGGGCCCCTCGACCGGCATGCCGACCCGGACGCAGCAGTGCGACGTTACGTCCTGCGCATATGCCTCGCACGGCGACACCAAACACGTGCTGCTGTTCCCGGAAAATCCGACGGAATGCTTCGAGTTCGGCGCCCAGGCCTTCGATCTGGCCGATCGGCTGCAGACGCCGATCTTCGTGATGCTCGACCTCGACATCGGCATGAACCATCACCTGTCGAAGCCGCTCGCCTGGGACGACAACCGCAAATACGACCGCGGCAAGGTGATGACGGCAGAAGAGCTCGAGGCCGGCAAAGAATTTGGCCGTTATCTCGACGTCGATGGCGACGGCATCCCCTACCGGACCTATCCCGGCACGCATCCGACCAAGGGCTCGTTTTTCACGCGCGGCACCTCGCGCGACCGCTATGCCCGTTACACCGAAGAAGGCGCACCTTACGTCGACAACATGCAGCGGCTGATCCGCAAGTTCGACACAGCCAAGGACCTAGTGCCGCGGCCTCTGATCGCGACCGCCGGAAAGCCGACCAAATATGGCGTGATCTATTACGGCTCGACCTCGCCCGCGATGGACGAGGCGATCCACATGATCGAAGCGCGCGGACATTCGCTCGACCGTATGCGGGTGCGCGCTTTCCCGTTTCATTCCAGCGTCAACAGCTTCGTCGCCGACCACGACTTCGTTTTCGTGGTCGAGCAGAACCGCGACGCGCAGCTGCGTTCGTTGATCGTCAACGAATGCGGCATCGACCCGGTGCGGCTGGTGCCAATCCTGCATTATGACGGCACGCCCATCACCGCCCGTTTCATTGCCAAAACAATCGGCGATCACCTCGACAAACTGACGGTGAAGCCGATGAAGGTGACCTCATGACCTATCTCGCCAAGCCGAAATTCCACCATCCTGAGCTACCGAAGAATGCGCTCGGTTATACGCACCGCGACTATGAGGGCTCGGTTTCGACGCTCTGTGCGGGGTGCGGTCATGACTCGATCACCGCCGCCATCATCCAATCCTGCTTCGAGCTGTCGATTGAGCCGCATCGCGTCGCCAAGATCTCCGGCATCGGCTGCTCGTCGAAGACGCCAACTTATTTCCTCGGCAATTCGCATGGCTTCAATTCGGTGCACGGCCGTATGCCGTCGGTCCTGACCGGCGCCAACCTTGCCAATCGCGACCTGATCTATCTCGGCGTATCCGGCGACGGCGACAGCGCCTCGATCGGCCTCGGCCAGTTCGCACACTGCCTGCGGCGCGGCGTCAACATGGTTTATATCGTTGAGAACAACGGCGTTTATGGCCTCACCAAGGGCCAGTTCTCGGCTACGGCCGACCGCGGCTCGAAGTCCAAGCGCGGCTTCATCAACACCGACAATTCCATCGATCTCGTCGCGATGGCGCTGCAACTGGGCGCGAGCTTCGTCGCCCGCTCCTTCTCCGGCGACAAGCAGCAGCTGGTGCCGATCATCAAGGCCGCGATTGCACACAAGGGCGCCGCGTTCATTGACGTGATCTCGCCCTGCGTCGCCTTCAACAACCATGCCGGCTCCACCAAGAGCTTCGATTTCGTGCGCGAGCACAACGAAGCAGTGAACCGCCTCGATTTCATCTCGAGCCGCATGCCGATCGAGGTGAAGCAGGAGCCCGGAACGGTCGAGATCGTCGAACAGCATGATGGCTCTCGGCTTGCCCTGCGCAAGCTCGCCGCCGACTACGACGTGCATGACCGCACCGCGGCGCTCGGCTTCCTGCAGCACCATGCCGCTAAAGGGCAGATCGTCACCGGCTTGCTCTATGTCGAGAAGGATCCGGAAGACCTGCACGCACACCTGCGCACCGTCGAGGCCCCGCTCAACGCGCTCAGCGAAAAGGAGTTGTGTCCCGGCCAGGCGACACTCGAGAAGTTCAACGCAAGCCTGCGGTAGGCGCACAGTTTCGCGGCGAATGAACAGTCGCCATGGACAAACGCCGCCTCGGGCAATCGGATCTGCACCTCGCGCCATTGATGCTCGGCGGGAACGTCTTCGGCTGGAACGTCGATGAGCCGACATCGTTCGAGATCCTCGATGCCTTTGTCGACGCAGGCTTCAACGCCGTCGACACATCCGACAGCTATTCGCGCTGGGTGCCCGGCCATCCGGGCGGCGAATCCGAAACGATCATCGGGAACTGGCTGAAGAAGAGCGGTAAGCGCGACAAAGTGCTGATTGCCACCAAGGTCGGCGAGGACATGGGCCAAGGCCGCAGCCTCCGGAAAGAATACATCCTGCGCGAATGCGAAGCGTCGCTTCGGCGCCTGCAAACCGACTATATCGATCTCTACCAGACCCATTTCGACGACGAGGTCACCCCGCCGGAAGAGACTATGCAGGCCTATGCCATGCTGATCGCAGCCGGCAAGGTACGCGCGATCGGGGCCTCCAACATGACGCCCGCGCGGCTGAAGGCCTCGCTCGCCGCCAGCAGCGAGGTCGGCGCGCCGCGCTATGAGAGCCTGCAGCCGCTCTACAACCTCTCCGACCGCAAGGAATTCGAAACCGAATTCGAGCCGATCTGCCGGCAGGAAAAGCTCGGCGTCATTAATTATTACTCGCTCGCGGCCGGCTTCCTCACCGGCAAGTACCGCTCCGCCGAGGAAGGCGCCACACATCCCGGACGCGGCGAGCGCCTCATACGCTATCTCGACGCACGCGGCATGCGTATCCTCAAGGCGCTCGACACCGTGGCCGCGCGCCACAACGCCCTTCCAGCGCAGATCGCGATCGCCTGGCTGATCGCAAAGCCGATCATCACGGCGCCGATCGCCAGCGCCACCAGCCGCAAGCAGCTCGAGGAGATCATGAAGGCGCCGGACATCAAGCTTTCGCGCGAGGATATTGCGGCGCTCGATGCGGCCGGGGCCTAAATTCCGCATTCACCTCGGGTTCCCAAAAATGGAACTTGCGTGGCGGAACCGGCGTTGATGCCCGTCATGGGCGCTCGCACTTCTTTGGCAATCCGCAAAAACCATAACGCCAAGCCGTCAAAGCGGAAGGGCGGCGGCGGGATCACTGCCGAAGAGATCAAGGACATCGAAGAGCTGGCGACTCCACGCACGCCGGTGATTTATGAGGTCGTGCGTCGTCTGGGCGAGGAAGAGATGGAGCGCCCCCTCACCTCGCTGTGGTGGTCGGGCGTGGCGGCCGGGCTTTCAATCAGTTTCTCGCTGCTGTCGCAGGCGATCCTGACGGCACACCTGCCGGAGGCACCATGGCAACCGCTCGTGGTCAGCTTCGGTTACTGCATCGGATTCATCATGGCGGTGCTCTCGCGCCAGCAGCTCTTCACCGAAAGCACGATCACCGCGGTTTTGCCGGTCGCGGCCGAAGTGACGTGGGGCAATGTCGGGCGCATGACGCGACTCTGGGCGATCGTGCTCGCGGCCAATCTTGCCGGCACGTTGTTCGCGGCGCTGTTCTGCACGTTCGTCCCGGCACTCTCCGGCGAAGTTTACAACGGAATGCTGGAAATCAGCCGCGATCTGTTGGCCTACGGCTGGTGGGAGATGGTCTTCCGCGCGATTGCCGCAGGCTTTCTGATGGCCGCCATGGTCTGGCTGATGCCGGGCGCGGAAGGATCGCAATTCCACGTCATCACGCTGATGACGTGGTTGATCGCCGTGGGCGGATTCACCCACATCGTCGCCGGAAGCATGGAATCGTATCTTCTGGTATTTTCAGGGGAGTGGGTCTGGTGGCGGATGATTACCGACTTCATGGTACCGGTTCTGATCGGCAACATGATCGGCGGCACCGCGCTGTTCGCGCTGATCGCCTATGCCCAGGTCATGGACGAGATTTAGGCTTCTCAAGCAAAGCCTTAACTTGAAGAAACCCCCGCTAACCGCGCCCGTCATTTCTCAAGTGAAATGTGAGGATTGCTATTGGTTGACGCAGCCGCCGACATAGGCATTTCGGTTGCCAGTCGCTGTCGATCCATAGACCCCCGCCTGATGGGCGCAACGCGCCGTACGGTCCTGGAAGGTCTCAGCACCACCCGGTCCCGAGCCTGAAATCGTCGGCAGATTGGGCAATGTCCGGCCGGTTTCCGGCACGTAGAGGGGCGGCGGCGTGACCGCGCGCGGCTGCGGCACTGTCTTTGAGCGCGGAATGACGACCTTTTCCACGGTGCCGCGCGGCGACTTGTATTTCGGCGCAAGCCAGGGCTCGGGCTTCGGCGGTCTGGCTCCCTTTTCCGGGACCATGATGCTGTAGTCGTCCTGCATGATGCTGTAGCCGCTGCCGCTTTGCGCAAAGGCAGCCGCGGGGGCGAGCGCAAGAACCAACATGCTGAGCATAAGAGATACGCGCATGGCTCCCTTCAGATAGGAACCCCTTGCCCCGCCGGCTACTCCTCCGGCGCTTCCTCGATCGGATCATAACGTTTCGCCTCAAATCCGAGCAGGTTCCAGGATTGCTCCATATGCGGCGGCAGCGGCGCCGACACGTCAATAATACCGCCGCGCGGATGCGGAACCGCGATCCGGCGGGCAAGCAAATGCAGGCGGTTCTGTATCCCGCCGGGAAGCTGCCAGTTCTCCTTGTTGAAATATTTCGGATCCCCGACGATCGGATGATGGATATGCGCCATGTGCGCCCGCAACTGGTGAGTGCGCCCGGTTACCGGTTTCAGCGACAGCCAGGCCAGTTGTTGCGCGGCTGTTTCCACTACTGCGTAGTAGGTCACGGCATGCACCGCATTTTTCTCGCCATGCTTTGCGATGCGCATGAATGAATCCTCCTCGACCTCCTGCTTGGCGAGGTAGGTCGAAATGCGGCCCTGCGCCGGCTTTGGCACCCCAACGACCAGCGCCCAGTAAATTTTGCGGGCCGAACGCGAGCGAAAGGTCTTGGCGAGGGCTGCCGCTGCAAAGCGCGTTTTCGCCACCAGCAGGCAGCCGGCAGTGTCCTTGTCCAGCCGGTGCACAAGGCGCGGACGCTGCCCATCGGGGCCGCGCAGGGCGCCGAGCATCCCGTCAATGTGACGCGTGGTGCCGGACCCGCCCTGCACCGCAAGCCCCATCGGCTTGTTGAGCACCATCACGTCGGCGTCCTCGAAGAGGATGATTGATTTCAGGAACGCGCGGTCCTTCTGGGCAGCAGGCGCATCGTCGCGCGGCGGCGGCGCCTCAACCTTCAGCGGGGGAATGCGCACGGCCTGCCCGGCTTCGAGGCGAGCCTTCGGCTGCGTACGCTTCCCGTTCACCCGCACTTCGCCTTTGCGAATGATGCGCTGGATGTGGCTGAAGGACAGGCCGGGAAATCGCGCCTCGAAAAAGCGGTCGACGCGCATGCCGGATTCATCGGCCGC
>DASSSM010000005.1:0-3858 GCA_035708425.1 Pseudolabrys sp. | reverse complement strand
CGTCTCGGTATCGAGCAGCGCGCGGCTTCACTCAAGGCCAAGGCTGCACGCGCCGATGATATTGACCAGGCCTTGACGCGCCTGATCGGCCGCGAACGCACCGCCATGGGAGAATTGTTTAAAGTTGCGGCTTTCGTGCATCCTTCCATCGGCACGCCGCCCGGTTTCGAGGCTTCAACGAGCTAGCTGCATGACCTTGCACGTCCTATCTATTGATGACGCGTGGCTGATGGCCACTCCACGGTGATCGATGCTGCAGGCTTCTTCTCTCACGACCCTCCCGGGCATTCGACACGCCTTCTTCACGCGCTCCGGCGGCGTATCGCAAGGTGTGTATTCGTCCCTCAATGGCGGGGTTGGCTCCGGGGATGCCCCCGAAAAAGTTGCCGAGAACCGCGCGCGCATGGCGGCAGCGCTGGGCGTGAGTGCGGACCGGCTGGTCACACCTTTTCAGATCCATTCACCGGACGTCGTCGTCGCACAGGAGCCATGGACACGCGACAGCCGTCCGCGCGCTGACGCTGTCGTGACACAAGTGCCGCGCCTTGCTATCGGCGTGTCGACTGCGGACTGCGGACCATTATTGTTTGCCGACAGTGAAGCAGGAGTGATCGGTGCAGCGCATGCCGGATGGCGTGGCGCGTTGTCGGGAGTAATCGAAGCCACGGTCGCTGCCATGGAACGGCTCGGTGCCAGGCGTGCACGGATCGCTGTGGCACTCGGGCCGACGATCCGCCAATCAAACTACGAAGTCGGCCCGGAGTTTGTAGAGCGCTTTCTTGCTGCCGATCCCGCAAATGCGCGCTACTTCAAGCCGTCACAGCGCGAGGACCATGCCATGTTCGACCTCTGCGGCTATATCGCGCAGCGCGTCGAGCAAGCTGGCCTCACGCAATTCGAGGATCTTGGTTTGTGCACATATGAAGAGCCCGGGCGTTTCTACAGCTACCGCCGCAGCACGCATCGTGATGAGCCTGACTATGGACGCCATATCAATGCAATCGCGCTAAGCGGTTAGTTCTCACGCAATGAGGCGATGAGTCTGGACTCAAGGATGTGGTTGCCGCTACGGTTTACCCTGGCCGGAGGGGTTTAAAGTACAAAAACGACGGCCGCAGGGGTGTCTATGGAGCGGAGCCGGGGTCACCGCGTGTGCGGCACGCGACGCGTTTGGCGTGTCGCCGGCTTGCTTACCGTTGCGCTCGCCCTGGCTGCGTGCAATCCCGATCGCCAAGGCGTGTCCGCGCAACAGCCGCGCGGCGCCACCGTCGCATTCGACTCCCTCGACGGCTTGCCGCCGAGTCAATTCAAGCGCCTTGTGAAGAATCTCAATGACGAAGCTCAGTCGCGTCGTCTTGCGGTGATTTCGCGCGAACAAACGTCGGCTTACCGCGTGCGCGGCTATCTCGCTGCAACGGTCGCGAAACATCAGACCACGATTTCTTGGGTGTGGGACGTTTTTGACCAGGACGAGCATCGCGCCTTGCGTATCAGCGGTGAGGAGACCGCAAAGGTCCGGCACAAAGACGCCTGGACTGCCGTTGACGACGCCATGCTGCACCGGATCGCGCAATCGAGCATGGAGCAGCTTGCTGCGTTCCTGACGTCGCCGGAGGTCGCGCCGGGGACCGCCCCGCCGGCGGAGCCTCAAATTGCCCTCGTCGGCGCAAGCGATTCCTCCCCGGAGGCTGCCGGCATATTCCGCATTTTCCGCCCGCAGGCCGATCCCATATCGACGGCGAGCGCAGAACCTTCCGGCGGGGATGAGACCGGCCCCGTGCCGCTTCCGCAGCGGCGCCCTGCGGCGCTCGTGTCGTCACGCGAGACGTTGACGCTCGCGGCATCCCGCCGATAAGCCGCGATTCATCCTTTCCGCCAATAACCGGGACAACGATTTCCAGCCGTATTGCCGCGCCCTGCCCGCCTTGTTATGACCACGCCGCCTTGTGGCCGGAGTGAGGGCGAGGATTTCGGGATGTCGGGCAAGAACGGAGCGATCAAGCTCGTCGCCGGCAATTCCAATCCTGCGCTGGCGAAGGGGATTTCGGACTATCTCAAGCTGCCGCTTGCAAAAGCCGTGGTCCGGCGCTTCGCCGACATGGAGATTTTCGTCGAGATCCAGGAAAACGTGCGTGGCGCCGACGTTTTCGTGATCCAGTCGACCTCGTTCCCGGCCAACGACCACCTCATGGAGCTGCTGATCATCATCGATGCGCTGCGGCGCTCCTCCGCGCGCCGTATCACGGCAGTGGTCCCCTACTTCGGATATGCGCGACAGGACCGTAAACCCGGTCCGCGCACGCCGATCTCGGCAAAGCTGGTCGCCAACCTGATTACCCGTGCCGGCGCCGACCGCGTGATGACGCTCGACCTGCATGCCGGTCAGATCCAGGGCTTCTTCGACATTCCGACCGATAACCTCTATGCGTCGCCGGTGATGGTCCGCGACATCCGCGAACGCTTCAAGCTCGACAATGTGATGGTGGTGTCACCGGACGTCGGTGGGGTGGTGCGCGCACGCGGCCTGGCAAAACGCATCAATGCGCCGCTTGCCATCATTGACAAGCGGCGCGAGCGCGCCGGAGAGTCGGAAGTGATGAATGTGATTGGCGATGTCGCGGGTTTCACCTGCGTGCTCGTCGACGACATCGTCGATTCCGGCGGAACGCTGGTCAACGCCGCCGACGCGCTGCTCGAAAACAAAGCCAAGGAAGTCTACGCCTATATCAGCCATGGCGTGCTTTCGGGCGGGGCCGTGAAGCGCATCTCAGGATCGCGCCTGAAGGAGCTGGTGATCACGGACTCGATTCAACCGACCAAGGAAATCCTCGCCGCCGGCAATATCCGGATACTGGAAATCGCGCCACTCATCGGCGAAGCGATCGGACGCACCGCGACCGAGGAGTCAGTGTCGAGTCTGTTCGACTGAACGCACCGCTCGACCGACTTATCCACTGTTGAGTCACCTTGCCACAGCATTGGTTGTGGAGAGTCGAATCGGTGCGGTTGCCTATGACAGGCAAATCACGGCTGATTGGCACTTGACGATGCCTTTGGCGGGCGGAATCAGGCGCGATATAGTCGAATCGCTTGGTGATTCGCTCTCGCCGTCAAGGCATCCCGTAACCCCTGCGTCAAAGGACGGTCCGGGCCCATCTCGGGTCATCCCTGTGTCGTGCGTGTGGTGGCGTGCGTTTCCTCGCGCTCCAATTGGCAAAGCGGAGACGTCATGTCCCTAACAAGCTACGCGGAAGAGTCGCGCATCAATCCTCTCGATGTGGTGGAGCGGCTCGCGACCGGCAATGACTGGTCATTTGAACGCGCCAGCGACGACGAAATCACCATCCTGGTCACCGGGCGCTGGACCGACTATCAGCTCTCTTATACCTGGATGGGAGATATCGAAGCGCTGCATCTCGCATGTGCCTTTGACTTGCGAGTGCCTGAACGGCGATGCGCCGAAGTGCAGGCACTGATCACGCTGATCAATGAGCGCCTTTGGGTCGGCCATTTTGATCACTGGGTAACCGAGGGCATCGTGATGTTTCGCCACGCCCTCGTCCTCGCGGGAGGCACCGAAGCCTCAGGCAAGCAGTGCGAAGCGTTGCTCGGCACGGCGCTCGAGTCCTGCGAACGCTATTTCACGGCCTTCCAGTTCGTGGTCTGGGCCGGCAAGACCGCGCGTGAAGCGCTTGACGCCGCGATGTTCGAAACATCCGGGGAAGCATAACGGCACAAATGGCGATATAATCGTCGCCATGAAGCGAGCAAAACCTGCCGATAAACCGCTGCGTGGACTTTCGGGCCGCCTGGTCCTGCTTGGCGCCGGGAAGATGGGCTCGGCCATGCTCGAGGGCT
>DASSSM010000004.1:0-16296 GCA_035708425.1 Pseudolabrys sp. | reverse complement strand
GCGCCATATTTCGCGGCATTCGTTGTCAGTTCATGCACAGCCATCGCCAGGGTCAACACGGCACGCGGGCGCAAAACGACGTCCTCGCCACGAAGGACGACACGATCGGGGGTCGTGCCGGCATAAGGTGCAAGGCTGCCGGATAAGAGCTCACGCAGATCCGCGCTTTCCCAATGGTGAATGGTGAGCTGATCGTGGGCTTTTGACAATGCGATCAGCCTGCCTTCGAAGCGCTCACGGAAGGCAGCTGGCGTAGTCGCACCGCGTGCGGTCTGGGTCGCCAGCGATTGCACTGTTGCGAGGGTATTCTTCACGCGATGGTTCAGCTCATCCATCAGCAATCGCTGCCGCTGCTCCGCCGCCTTGCGCTCCGTGATGTCCTGAACGACGCGAACAACATAGAGCAACCTGTCATTCGCATCGCGGACCGGCGATGAGCGCACCGAAATCCAGATCACCCGCCCATCACGCCGAATGAATCTCTTTTCGATCGAATAAAAATCGAGTTCGCCGGCAACCTGTTTACGGAATGCCTGGCGGTCCGGGTCGGCATCGTCAGGATGCGTATGAGTGAACAACATATTTGCAAGCAGATGCTCGCGGCTGAACCCCGTGATTGCGCAGATCGCCTCATTGACGCGAAGAAAGCGGCCATCGGGAGCGATTTCAGATATTCCGATTGCGGCATGCTCGTAGGTCGCGGCAAATCGCTGCTCCTGCTCGAGCGCTTGCAATCGCGACCGCTCGAGTGCGTTATCCATTCGTTTGCGTTCGGTAATGTCGAGAAAGCAGTTCACCGCGCCGACGACGTTGCCTCTTGCATCGCGCAGCGGGTCAATGTTTACGGACACGATGAGGCTCGAGCCATCGGGGCGCTCGACGATCCGCTCCACGTCACGGACCGACTTGCCGGTTGCCAGCACCTCGGAAACCATGGACCGCCGGACCGGCGATCCATCGAGCTCAAAAAAAAGCGAGCCGAGGTTAAATTCTTCGTGCGTCTGCCCGGGCTGTGGTGCGCGGCCCCAAACGGCCACCGCGTGACGATTGTATTGCAGGATGGTGCCGCGCGCGTCGCAGATAAACGTTGCGATTGGCAGAAGATCGAGAAGACCGTCAGACACGCGCAGCATGGCGCTCAGCGCCGATTGGGTCGGCCGCTCGATGACAGGGGTGGAGTTTCCCGAATCCACCATCCGCACACCTCCGCGTGTACGTACTGCCCTGACCCCGTCGCAACGATCAGTGCGAATACTGATTTGTCAATGGCCGGATTTGGGGGCGTTCCAAAAAGTCCGGTCAGTGCGTGATTTTATTGTTGCCCCGATTTGTCGACACGAGCCCCATCCAGTGATCGATGAAGGCGGCAAGCCAGTTGCGAGAAGCGTGATCATGGACCGCACGATCGGCAATGTGTTCGTGACGCTGCTTCGCACCCGGCAATTCCATGCGATGCGCACCACGAACGAGCCAACGATACATCATGGCGTGCGTCACTTCAGGATGGAATTGTAGCGCATAACCGGTGCCCAGGCGGAAGGCCTGGACCGAAAAAGCGTCGCCTTCCGCCAGGAGCTCACTGCCGGACGGTAAATCGAAACCTTCACGGTGCCATTGGTAGACGTGGTCCGGCCAATCGGCACAGATTTTCCGTCCGGCGTCGGTCGGCCGGATCGGATAGTAGCCGACTTCGGCATGACCCTGCGGATGGGGGTAGACGCGCGCGCCAAGGTGACGGGCCATCATCTGCGCACCGAGACAGATTCCGAGATAGGGCTTCTTGTCCCGCAACGGCACACCGATCCAGTCAATCTCCCGATGCACGAATTCCTCGTTGTCGTTGGCGCTTTGCGGACCGCCAAAGATCACGGCAGCGGCGTGATCTTCCATCGTTTCCGGTAGCGGATCGCCAAAGCGAGGGCGTCTGATATCGAGCGGATAGCCAAGCTTCGCCAGCGTCTGGCCGACGCGGCCGGGCGACGAATGTTCCTGATGCAGGATAAGAAGAACGGGCTGCTTCGACATGGCGATTCGGCGCGGCTCCCGCGCCGGCCATTTACTAGCGGCTATCCGGGCATTTGAAAATATCACTGGGTGGGAGGCCGCTATGTTCCTTGCGCCGATCTGCGACGTGTTTGCCGGGAATCGACGACTTTAAGAAGCACGCGCCGCGGGACAAGCCGGAGCAGCACAGTGACCAGGCTGTTAATGAAACCCGGCACAATTGTCCGGTGCCCGCTCATCAGCCCGCGATATCCTGCTTCCGCGACATAGTCCGCCGATTTGGTGAGCAGGCTCGGGGCCATGCTCCGGTCACTAACTCCAGCGCGCGCGGCAAATTCGGTCGGCACCGGTCCCGGGCACAGGACGGCGACCTTGATTCCGCGCGGCGCGAGCTCGCTATGCAACGCTTCGGTGAACGACAGCACATAAGCCTTGGTGGCGTAGTACACGGCCATCCCCGGTCCCGGCAGAAAGCCGGCCATCGATCCGACATTGAGAAGGCCACCGCGGTTACGTGCAAGGCTATCGACAAAGGCTATCGACAATTCGGTCAGCGCACGCACGTTGAGATCGATCATCTGCAGTTGTTCGTCGCGATCGCGTGCCGTCGCCAACCCGACCAAACCAAATCCAGCATTGTTGACGACGAATTGTGGCTCGGCCCCCTGCGACGCCAGCGCGTCACCGATCTGCCGCGCGACGTTAGGTGTCGACAGGTCGCACGCAAATACCATCGGCCGCGGTGCGCCGGTGGCTGCGATCTCGTCGGCAAGCTCCTGCAGCCTGTCTTCGCGCCGGGCCACCAGCGCCAGCTCGTGGCCGTGCCGGGAAAACACTCGGGCAAGCGCCACGCCGATCCCGGCCGAGGCTCCGGTTATTACGGTGACGGGCCGCAGACTGTTCATTCTTTCACTATCCCATGCAATCGGCCGCCCGGCACAAGCCGGACGGCCGACCATACCTTAAGGTGCGACGTCTCAGGCCAGCTTGGGATCCAGCCCCTCCAGAGAGCGCTTCGCTGGCTCCACGCCCCAGAGAAAGACTGCAATTATCTGGATGACGACCAGCCCGATCATTAACCAGACCACTCCCGGCAACGCGTAGTTCACCATGAGGTAACCAACGACAAATGGCGATACTACAGTTGCGGCTCGCCCAAGCGTATTGCAGATGCCGTTCGCACGCAGGCGGATTTCGGTCGGGAAAAGCTCAGGCGTGTAGACGCCGAACAGCAATGCCGTCTGGATGTAGATGCCGACAATAAGCACGGCACCGATACTCAGCACCGTCACCGGATCAGAGCTGGCGTTCGACCGCGCGTAAATCCAGCCGAACACGATGGTAATTACGGACCCAAGGATGATGCTCCAGCGCCGCCCGATCGCATCGGAAAGGAAGGCGCCGACAGCGCACCCGACCAGCGATGCGGAAGCGAGCACTACGGTATAGCCGAGGGAGTTTGTGATCGTCAGCCCTTGCCGCAAGAAGAACTGCGGCAGGAAGATCACGAAGCCGAAGATCAGCGTGTTGATCGTGATCAGGCACCAGCTGCCGACCAACAACCGCTGCAGGATCGGCGGCTTGAACATTGCCGCTGCCGAAAGTTGCGGAGCCGCGACCACCGGTTTGGGCGGCGGAAGTGTTCCCGCGGACGAGGCGACTTCATTCTCGATCGATTTCAAGAGGGCTTCGGCTTCAGCGGCACGGCCTTGCGCTTCCAGCCATCGCGGCGATTCCGGTAGGTTCTTGCGCAGGTACCACACGATTAAAGCGCCGATACCCGCGATAATGAACATCGGCCGCCAGCCCCATGTCGGAATGATCAGGTAGCTAAGTATGGCCGTCGCCGGGAAGCCCGCCACCACGAGAAACGCCATGAATGCGAGCCAGCGCCCGCGCGTAGCTGGTGGCACAAATTCTGTAAGTGTCGAATAGCCGACGACGATCTCTGCCCCAAGACCGAGACCTTGGATGAAACGGCAGACGATCAGCTGTGTCATGTCCTGCGCGAAAGCGGCGGCAATCGACGCGAGGCCGAAGACCAGCAGGTTCACCTGATATGTGAAGCGTCGGCCGTACTTGTCGCCGACAAAGCCGGTAATAAACGAACCGGCTGCCATCCCGACGAAGGTCAGGGAGAGGAATTGCAGATTTTGCGGCAGCGTTGAAAATTTTGTCTGTATCGCCGACGCGAGCACGCCACCCGCGACGTAGAGATCATAACCGTCGAAGAACATGCCGGCCCCAACGAGCCAGAAAATTCGATAGTGAAACGATGAGATCGGGAGCCGGTCGAGACGCGCGCCGGCGTTTACTGCACTAGCCATGTGGATTCCCCCCGGAAAAACGGAACGCCTTAACCGGTCTGTGCCGGTTCGCGCAGGATGGTATTCGAGAAGGTGCAGCGGCGCTATGGGGGCTCCGCCGTCAATGGCAAAATTTCGAAGGTACTTAGTTATTAGCGCCGGGTGAGGAAATTTTTGTCGAGCGCGGTGAGTTACTCGACGGACTTACCCTTCCGGTAGCTCTCTTCAAGAAGCCGGAGATTGTTTTGGACGTACTTGTTGTTTGGATCCTTGCGCCGGGCAGCGGCAAGCGTTGCGTGCGCGCGCTTGTAGTCGCCACGCAGCATGTATGAGTAACCCTGGTTGTTGAGAATCTCGACCGTCGGCCCGAGGATGCCGACGGCCTGGGCGTAGGCGCGATCGGCGAGATCGAAGCGGCGCAGACGATCATAAGACGCCGCAAGTCCCAACCAGGCTTCTGCGTCGCGCGGATGCTTTTCGACCGCCAAGCGGAAGTGCTTCTCGGCGAGGCCAAAATTGTTGGCACGGTAGTGCTTCTTGCCAAGGTTCAGTTCATCGTTGGGATCGCTGCCGAGCAGACCGGGTGCGGTCTTCCTGCCCGTAGGGCCCGTGACGGAGCCGGTCGATTCCTCGACTGGCTGCACAGGCGCCGATCCGTCCACCGTCAAATGCGGCTCTGATGATGTCTCGTCGACCTGAGCGGATGCGGACGCGTCAGCCCCCGGAGTCTTTGGCCCAAACAAGTTCGAAAAGCTGGAGGAGGTCGTGCATCCCGCCAGCCACAGACCGGCGGCGGCGATGATCAGGGGTCGGGCAATTCCAATAAGCATGTCAAAGCCTTGCGGAAACGCCCGAAAAACGGGACGCCGTCAGGCTATGGGAGGATGGTTAAGAATTCTTCACCTTATAGGAACTTCGGCATTTCGCGATAAACGGCTCCGACCAGCCCGCCGTGGCCGTTAGCGCTAGAAATAGCCGTTCACATGCAGGCGCACGATCACCGGCAGCAGAATGACCACGAACAGCACCGGAAAGATGCAGACCATCATAGGCACCGCAAGTTTCGCCGGCAGCGCATAGGCCTTTTCTTCCGCCATCGAGAGCCGCTTGTGGCGCATGTCGTCACTGTACACGCGCATGGCATCGGTGATGCTCGATCCGAGATCGATAGATTGATTGATCAAGGTGGCGAAGGCCCTCGACTCCTCGAGTGCCAGACGATCGGCAAAATGCTCAAGTGCCTCCTTGAGCGGCCGGCCGGCGCGGATTTCGAGGTTGGTCAGATGAATATTGGCGGTGAGCGACGGATAACTCGGCCCTAGCTCCCGCGCGACACGCTCGAGCGAGGCCTCCATCGAGAGCCCCGAGTCGGCGCATACGACAAGCAAATCCATGAAATCCGGAAAGCCCGAACGATGTTCGAGCTTGCGCGCCGAGATGCGCTTGTCGATGTAAATGCTCGGGCCGACATAACCAGCAACGCCGCCGGCCATTACCATCAGCCAGAAAAAAGCCCCGCCTGTCGGCCTCACCAGCGGCAAAAGCAGGAAAACCGCAGCGGCGAGACCAACCGCCAACGCCGTACGCGCAATGAAAAAGAAGGCAACGCCGCGGGGATCGTAGATACCGGCCTGCACGAGCCTCCGCCGCAGCACCTTCATGTTCTCGTCGTTTGCCGACCCGTAATGCTTCGTCGTGGACTCGATCAGCTTGGCGACTGTTTTTTGGCTGGAATGCTGCAGCGAACGCGAATAATTGGCCTTGCGCTCTTCGTCGGTCAGGATGCGCTCGGTGCGCCGCTTGACCGAGCCACGAACGCGAACTGCTGCCATCACCGAGAAGGCCAAGGTCCCGGCAGCAAGGAAGACCAGCGACCCCATCAGTATGGTGTTGCTGTCCTGCAGCATGTTTCCAAATACGGTGATCACCGTGTCCATGGTTAGATCCTGAAGTTGACCATGCGGTACATGATGAAATTACCGACGCCCATCCAGCACCCTGCAAGGGTGAGAGCGATTTTCGTCAGGTTCTGATCCCAGACGCTTGCGTAGAAGCCAGGAACGAGAAACTGAATGATGGCGAACATGCCGATCGGCAGTGCCGAAAGTATCAGCGCGGAGGCGCGGCCTTCGGCAGCGAGCGCACGAATCTTGCGACGCATCTTGAAGCGCTCACGGATGACCGATGAAAGATTTTCGAGAATTTCGCCCAGGTTGCCGCCCGTCGATCGCTGAATCGCGACCGCTGTAACGAACAGAGGCAAATCATCCGTACCCACGCGGAAGTACAGGTTGCGCATGGCGGTTTCGAGATCGGACCCGTAGGTCATTTCGTCCGAGACGATGCCGAACTCCGAGCCGATCGGGTCGGGCATTTCTTTCCCGACCATCGTAATTGCGATGGGCACCGGATGGCCGGCGCGCAACGATCGGACGATGATGTCGATGGCATCCGGAAACTGCGCGCCAAATTTTTTCTGACGACGGCTGCGCAGAAATCTCAGCACCAGCGGAGGCAGGGCCACGCCGCCGACAAGGGTGGCGATCATCGCTTGTGTCAGCGTGCCGTGAACGAAGAGAACGGCCGCGAACATCGCGACCATTCCGAGCAGAACAAGGAGGACCAGACGACCGAGACCGATGGAGAGCCCTGATTGCAGCAGTAATTGATTGAGGTTGATCAATGGCAGCCGGTAGTCGCCGCCGCTGGTTAGACCCCGTTCTCGCCGCAATTGGACGAGCACACTTTCACGATCAGTCTTGTCCGACATCACCTTGAGGCGGCGATTGATATTCTTGCGATAGGAGGCGTTGCTGTAGACAAGCAGATATATGCCCTCGGCAAACATCGCGGCCGAGAGGCCGATAAAGATGTAGAAAAGATAGATCGAATTGAAGTTGGCCATGACCGGTCAGAGCTGCTTCGAGGGATCGAAATAGCTGCCGGGAATGGTGATTCCCAAATTCGTAAGATGAGAAAGGAAGCGCGGGCGCACACCTGTCGCCTGGAAGTGCCCCTGCACGGTCCCGTCGGGGGCGGTGCCGGAGCGCACAAATTTGAAGATTTCCTGCATCTGAATGATGTCGCCCTCGAGCCCGGTCACTTCGGCAATCGAGGTCACCTTGCGCTTGCCATCCGACTGGCGCTGCAGCTGAACGATAAGCTGGATGGCGTTGGCGATCTGGCTGCGAATTGAGGCAACGGTCATTGGCAAGCCCGCCATACCGATCATCTGCTCGAGACGCGAGATTGCGTCACGCGGCGTATTGGCGTGAATCGTCGCCATCGAACCTTCGTGACCCGTGTTCATCGCCTGCAACATGTCGAAGGCTTCTTCACCGCGGCACTCGCCGAGGATGATGCGATCGGGACGCATACGCAGCGCGTTCTTCACAAGTTCGCGCTGACGGATTTCGCCTTTGCCTTCGATATTCGGCGGACGCGTTTCCATGCGGCCGACATGTGGTTGCTGCAGCTGCAATTCCGCGGCGTCTTCGATCGTCAGCAGGCGCTCTTTTTCCGAGATGAAGGCGGACAACGCGTTGAGCATCGTCGTCTTACCGGAGCCGGTACCACCAGAGATGATCGTGGTGACCCGCGACTTCACCGCGGCTGCAAGCAGCTCCGCCATCGGCGGACGCAAAGCGCC
This sequence comes from Pseudolabrys sp., assembly GCA_035708425.1. Taxonomy (GTDB): domain Bacteria; phylum Pseudomonadota; class Alphaproteobacteria; order Rhizobiales; family Xanthobacteraceae; genus Pseudolabrys. Next base: position 8,337 of record DASSSM010000004.1, on the reverse strand, counting down.
GACATCAACCAGCTTGGTGAGGTTGAACGGCTTCTTTGAAAATTTACGGATCGAGACCAGCGGCCCGTCGACGCCGATCGGCCGCACGGCGACGTTGACGCGGGAGCCATCTTGCAGGCGCGCATCGCAGAGCGGATGCGATTCATCGACACGGCGTCCGACCGCGGACACGATCTTGTTGACGATGCGCAGCAGGTGATTCTCGTCCTTGAAGCGCACCGAGAGCGGCTCGAGAACGCCGGCACGTTCCACGTAAACGCACTCGTGGCCATTGATCAGGATGTCGTTGATGGTCGGATCCTTGAGCAGCGGCTCAAGCGGACCAAGGCCGGTCATTTCATCGAGGATTTCAGAAACGAAATCGCTCAATTCCTGTGTGTTGAGCGGAAGGCGCTCGACCAGCACATATTGCGAGACGAGCTGCTGGACATGCCGGCGGATTTCTTCTTCCGGGACCTTGTCCAGGGCCGAAAGGTTGATCTCCTCGATCAGACGCCGATGCAGCCGCACCTTGGCGTCGAGCAGCTTGTCGCTGAGCAGCGGACTTTCCGCTTGCGGGGCGGCAGCAGCCTGTTCGCCCCCTGTCTCAGGAAAGACTGTCCAGGACACGCCTTCGAGCGCCGTCGATTCTTCCGTCGGCGTCGGTGGCGGCTCAGAAGTTGTGGCACGACGAGCGGTGAAACGGCCTACCATATTAGCCTACCATTGGGAGCTTGAGTTTTTTCAGGAATGGCACGGGCGAGCTGTCGCCGGTTGATTTCGACGGCGAATCCAGCACGAGTTTCTTGAGCTCAGCGGTGATCTTGTTACCAGGCTTGACCTCGTCGAGCGGAACGCCGCGGTCGATCGCCTCGCGAACAAGCGCGTAGTCGTTGGGAATTGCGCTCAGGAAGGCGTCGCCAAGCGTCTGCGCAAGGTCGCCGCGGCGTAGACCAGAGTCGAACACTTTCTGGGTGAAACGGTTGACGATCACCTGCGGGTTTGGTCCCTCGCCCAGACGCTCTCTGATCGCCGCCACCAGTTGCTTGGCGTGACGCAGGCCCGGAACGGTGGTCTCGCTGACGATGAACAACTTGTTCGAGCCGAGCAGAACGCTGTCGGTCCACGAGAACCATGTGCGCGGCATGTCGAAAACGACATATTCGAAATTGGTGGACACGAGGTCGAGCAGTCGCGTTACGACGTCGGGATCGAACGAACGCATCTCGGCAGGCCGGTTCGGCGCGGCAACGACCGCGAGACCGGACGCATGATACGAGAGCATCACTTCCAGCAACTGCCGGTCGAGACGATCCGGACGCGGCTCGATTTCCGCAAGGTTGAGACGCGGCTCAAGATCGAGATAGTCGGCGACCGAGCCATGTTGAAAGTCGAGGTCGACAAGGCAGGTCGAGGGTTTCGCGCGCGGGCCACCGCTGTTAAGCAGGATCATCGCCGTCTGCACGGCAAGCGTCGTCACTCCGGCACCGCCGACTGCAGGCAGAAATGTGTAGATCTTGGCTTCGGTCGGTTCGGCACCGCCGCCGGCACCCTTGGACACGCGTGCACAGGCGCGGACCAGATCGATCGGCTCAACCGGCCTGACCAGAAAGTCCGCAACGCGCATCTGCAGCAGGACCCGCGCGACGTTTTCGTCGAACGTCTGCGTTACCGCGATGACCGGGGGCCAATTGCCGATCCGTGCCATCAGCCGCGCAAGCGCGGCCATTTCTTCCGCGCGGCTGGCATCGAAATCGAGCACGACGACGGTCGCATCAGATATCTCGAGCGTGTCGCCTTGCTCGGCGAGACGGCCGGAAACGACCGAAAGCTCGATTGCCGACGACGCGCCAAACGTTGAACGCACTGAACTATCAAACTCCGCGTCGGCGGTAAGAACCACCACGCGGGTCCGATTCGTGTTGGCGTTGCGTCCAATCCGCATGGCGCGACCGAAGACTTATTTCACGGGTGCCGCCGGCGCCGTCGTGACAGGCCCACCCGGACCTGGGCTCGAGGCGGCAGGTGCGGCATCCTGATACGTGCTGGATGTGCCGATACCGCGGGGCGCGGTGACCCTGTTGTTGCGGTAGCGTTCGAACGCGCTTTCAATCCTCGCACCGTTGAAAGCGATATTGCGGTTGGCGCTCGCGCGCGGCCATGGATCGACCATGTGCGTCACGGCGTTCGTCGCAACGGCATTGCCACCAGACAAGACAATGGGGTCGCGGCGATCAAGGTATTCCGAGCAGCCGCCAAGAACGGCGAGCACGGTGGCAAGCACGAGCGTGCGCTTTGCTTTACTGAATGGCCGCATTGGATTCCCCCTTCGGCAGATCGAGCATGTGACCGGTGAACGGCTTGTCCGCGGCGACCGCGATACGGGCCGTCTTAGGCGTCAGCGCCTTTGCCTGTTCGCGCGTGACCTCGGTCAGCCCGAGCAGGAAGAAGTCGACGTCATTTGGCGGCAACGTGTCGTCGGTCGGCGCCTTGATCTCGTCGCCGGGCCGCGCCGGACGCACAATGTGCGGCGTGACAATGATGACGAGGTCCGTCTCGTTCTTCTGGTACGACTTGCTGGAGAACAAGGCGCCGAGCACCGGGACGCTACCAATCCAGGGCAACTGCTCGATCGCGTTCTTGCCGTCGCTCTGCAACAGCCCGCCAATCACAAAGCTCTGGCCGTCGCGCAGCTCCACCGTCGTCGAAGCGCGGCGCACGATCAGTGCGGGCACCGAGATGCCGTTACTGACTGTCACCGTATGAGTCGTGTCGATCTGGCTGACTTCCGGCTCGATGCGCATGTTGACCAAGCCCTGACCAAGCACGGTCGGCGTGAAAGCAAGTCCGACACCATATTTCTTGTAGTCGACAGTGACGCTCCCGAAGGACCCGGCAACCGGAATCGGGTATTCGCCGCCAGCCAGGAAGCTCGCAGTATCACCCGAGAGCGCCACCAGATTGGGCTCTGCCAGGCTACGCGCGATGCCCTTCTGTTCGAGCGCGTTGATCATCACGTCCGTGGTGACGCCGCTCGAGACAAGACGGCCAACGAGGAAGCCAAACGGCGACGAGTTCGAAAGGACGCCCGCTGCCGTTTCACCGGCGATTGACGCCGCCGTCAGAGGCAGGTTGTTCGCCGAAACTCGATTGCCGATGTTGGTAATGGTGCTGTCGCCAAAGCGATTCCACTGAACACCCAATTCCCGGCTCGCGGTGCGGGAAATTTCGATAAACCGCACTTCAAGCATCACCTGCTGCGGCGACATCACCGAGACCGAATTGATGACTCCCGGTCCGAACTGACGGGCGATGGTCACCGCTTTATCGAGCGTCGCCGCGTCGGGAGCATCGCCCGACAGCATGATTCGTCCGTTGACCGTCGAAGCCTGAATTTGCGAACCGGGGAAGCGCCGACGCAGCTCGTTGGTCAGCCGCGTGATGTCGTAGGACACTTCCACATCGAAAATGCCGACCAGCTTCTTGCCCTCGGCATAGACGGATACGCGGGTGGTGCCGATCTTCTTGCCGAGGATCGACAATGCCCGGTCGGTCAACGGATTGACGTCAGCGACGTCCGGATCGCCGACGACGACGTCGACAAAACTGGTATCGGTCCGCACGTCTTCCGACTTGCCGATCGGCACCGTCACCATGACAGTGCGATTGTTGCCGCTGATCTGGATCGACTTGCTCTGCGCGTAGGCTTCGCCGATCATGCCCACGATGGACGCGGCCAACGCGATGGCCAGAGCGATCACTAGATCTCGCAGCCAGTTGCCATGCTTCTTCTTGGCCCTGTCCACGGTACGCCAGCTGAAGCCGGCATTCGTCTCATTATGCTTGTTCACGACACACTCCCCACCCCTTGATTGATCCGAAGCCCGGACTTACCAGGCCACACTCCTCCGCTCCGTCTCAGCCGAGACCCCATGACGTCCTTCGGCCGGGACGGTGTATTCCTGTTTCGCAGCCGCGCGCGTAACGACCACCGTGGTCGTCGTCCCCTTGTCAGCGACCGGCTCGTGGGTCGACAGATCCTCGAGCGTGACCTTGCGCGTGCGCACTTCGGCGGTTTCGCCGGCCTTGCGCAGCAGCAGAGAAAGGCTCCCTACAGAGGATGCGAGCCACAATTTCTGTGCGTCGACCGTATCGACTTCCAGTGTTACCGATTTGGCGACGGCGGCTTTCTGCGCACGCTCGTCAGCGGTCTGATCGACGGCGAGCACACGCGTGTTCTGCAGAACGACTTGAGTCGTAGCTGACCCCTTGTCGATCTGGCGTGTGAGAACAACGTCGACGTGGTCGCCCGGCAGCACAAAGCCGCCGACGCCCTCGACGTCGTTGACGCGGATGGTCACCGCCTTCATGCCTGGCTTGACGAGCGCAGAGAGCGTAGCGCGTTGACCAGGACCGGTAATCTTGAGCGAGAGCACCGGCTCATTCGCTTCGATGGCGGAGAGCACGACGCGGCGGCCACCCGCCATGATGTCGTGGATCTTGGCGAACGCGCCGTTCGGCAGCGCGTCAGACGGCCACGGCACTTCCTGAAGCATCGCCGCAGTGAGCTCGGTACCGAATCGCAGCGGCTGCTTCGCGACCACGACGGTTTGCGACGCAATCGCCTTCGCCGGCTCGACGTTCTTTGCGCGCAGGCTGGCCTGATTGTTCAGCCAGATTTGAGCGATGAACACAGCGAGCAAGCCGAACACGACGGCAAACCCGATCATTACGATGGTACTGGCACGCACGGCGGTAAGCCCCGTTTGACGCGACCGAACTCTTCCCCGGTCTATTCGGCGGAACACTAGGGGCGAGGCAGTATTGAATTACTAATTTCGCTGTCGCAATTGTGCCTATGCTGAAGAGCGCATGAACTCGTAGCGTTTAAATGTGGTATCTGAAATTCGATCAACTTTAGAGTAACCTTGCACGGCATTAATAATACTGGTTCGTAACCTATCGCCTCCGGTAAGAATCGATTCAGCGTGATGCGTGCCGTCGCATTCGAAAAGTGCCCGTCAATTGAGGGCTAGAGCCCCGCGCGTCCCGCACCGCGACGTCCATCTGGCGGACTATCAAGACTAAGGCACAGTTACCGAAATACAGTCGCGCGCCGTTGCCCGTGCTGCGACGTTGCGGCAACATGCGCCGCCATCGCAATCGACCAGTGCCGCGGTGCGGCGTGGTTTTTTCCGGGAGATTCACCGACGATGTCGAAACCTCGCATTAGCTATGTCGATCCTTCAACGATCGACGATCCTGCCATGATCGCCGAATTCGAACGCTGTGCGCGCGAGGGAACGCCGCGCCCGGAAAGTCAGGCCATTCGCGCGCATGTACCGGCGACATTCTGGTCGTTCGCCAATACCTGGCGCGACGTGTTCAAGAACGGCGTCGCCGACCACAAAATAAAGGAGCTATGCCGCATCTACGTTTCGCGCTCAGTGCTGTGCGAATTCTGCGGAAACCAGCGTTCGATCAAGGCGGCAAAATCGGGCCTCAAGGAAGATGATTATTCCGACCTGATCAACTTTGAGTCTTCGACGCGATATGACGAGCGCCAGAAGGCCGCGTTGGCTTACGCCGAAGCGATCACCTGGGACCTTCCCGCCAACGACGAGCTGTGGAACCGCCTGCATAAGCACTTCACCGAGCCGGAGCTGGTTGAGATAGGCTATTTCATCGCGATCACGATGGGGCAGCAACGCTGGCTCCGCACGCTGAACATCGAGCATCATCAGATCATGGCAGGAACCGATGCATCGATGGCTCCCGGCTTTGAGACAATCGATGCCCTGAAACATTCAAAGCAGGCCGAAGACTACTGGGCGAAGGCCAACTCGAAACCCGCAAGACAGGCAGCAGAGTGACGAGTCAAGCGACAGCGGTTTCCGCTATCCGCAAGGCGCCTGCGTCGCAGGCCGCCAAGGACGAACCACGCATCCGTGTCCGCGGACTCCGCAAGCACTACGGTGCGCTCGAGGTCTTCCGCAATATCGACTTCGACGTCGGCGAGCGGGAGATCGTTGCGATCGTCGGTCCGTCCGGCTGCGGCAAGACCACGCTGCTTCGCTGCATTGACGGTTTGTTGCCGCACGATGCCGGTGAGATATGGGTCGGGCAGGAGCGCGTCACCGAGCCGATCGCCGGTGTCGCTATGGTCTTTCAGCATTTCGGACTGTTCCCCTGGAAGACGGTGTTCGAGAACGTCGCATATGGCCTGCGCATGGCCGGCGCGCCGAAGGCGGAGATCGAACACAAGGTACCGGAATTCATCAAGCTGGTCGGGCTAGGTGGTTTCGAAAATGCGTTCCCGTACCAGATGTCCGGTGGCATGCAGCAGCGTTGCGGGCTCGCCCGCGCGCTCGCGGTCGAGCCCAATGTTCTGCTGATGGACGAACCTTTCGCCGCCGTTGACGCGCAGACGCGGGAAATTCTGCAGTTTGAGCTGTTGCGCATTTGGGACCAACGCCCGACCGCGATGATCTTCGTCACACACTCGATCGAAGAGGCGGTGCTACTTGGCCATCGTGTGATCGTCCTCAAGGGACGCCCCTCGAGCATCCACGAGACGATCACCATCGACCTCCCGACCCCGCGTACGCGCGAAACGCTGCGTGAGCCGCGCTTCGCGGAGCTGCGCGAAAGGGTGTGGAACACGTTGATGCGCGAAGCCCGCGAAGCCGAATTCCAACTCGAACGTTGAACAAGAAAATGAAGCTTGAAGGGAGGATTCCATGATCCGCAGATCAACCGCATTGGTAGCCGGCGCCATGCTCCTCGGCGCAATGTTGACGGGCGCCGGACCCGCCGCCGCGCAAGGCAAGAAGCTCGTGATCGCTTTGCCGGGCATTCCGCCGATCTTTTCAGTGACAATTGCCTATGTCGCCGAAAAGCAGGGCTTTTTCAAAAAGCATGGGGCCAACGTCGAAATCCGCCCGTTTGACAACGGCACCGCGGCAGCGCGCGCGGTCGTCGCCGGCGACATCGACATGGCCTGGTCGCCGACGCCCCCGGTCATCAATCAGATCTCCAACGCCGACGTCCCGCTTGTTGCTCTTTACGGAATGCCAAATCCGGATTGGGTCATCGGCGCCAGCGAGACCGGCAAGACCTGCAAGGACATGACTGACCAGGACGTCGGCGTCGATTCGATCAATGGCGCCCGTTCCGTTGCCCTTCGCTCCATGCTCACCGCCGGCTGCCCCGGCATGAAGATCGAGGACGTGAAACAGGTTGCGCTCGGCTCGGGCCCTGGACCGGCGCTCATTGCCGGCCGCCTGCACTATGCCGTGCTGCATCTCGACGACCTCGCGGAGATCGAAGCGCAGGGCAAGAAGCTCAATATCTTGCTGGCCATGAAGAACACCAATCCCACCAGCCATTACCTCATGCTGGTCGCGCGCAAGGACAACCTGAAGGCCAATCGTGATGCATTCGTGCGTGCGGTCGCCGGCATGATTGAATCCGCGCGTTTCATGCAGGATCCGAAAAACGCCGATGCGGTCGCCGAGGTCGCCACCAACACCGGCCACAGCAAGGAAGTGAACAAAAAAGCCTTGAAAGCTTTCCTCGACATCGAGTTTTGGGCGGTCAAGGACGACGGTCTTCCGCGCAACAAGCTAGAAGCCACCGCCAGCCTGATGAAGAAGATCGGCGCCATCAAGCCGGACAAGGAGCCGGTGACGTTCGATAGTCTCGTCGATGCGAGTGTCTGGAAAGACGCCAATGCGATGGTGAAGTAAGCGACTTCACCTTAGCGTCGCGGCGAAGCTTGTAGACTTGATTGGTCCCTCATGGAAGCGAGGGACCTGCAGTTTCGGGCGCACAAGACAGCCGTTATTCCGGAGATCGTCCGCATTGCAGGCGACTGCGACAGAGAAGTAAGTGACAGACGTGCAACAAGCCATCCGCCGCTACGTCCCGTTCTGGATCAGCCTGCTTGTCGGCATCGCGCTTTGGGAGGCCGCCGGTCGTAGCACCAGCGCAGCGTTCATGGTGCCGTTCAGCGAGACTCTTCGCAGGCTGTGGCAGCTGATCGTCGCCGGCGATTTCTTCAAACAGCTGGCCGATTCAGCAACCCTGTTTTTCACTGGCTTTTTTATTGCATTGCTGGTCGGCACGCCGCTCGGCATGCTGCTTGCGCGCGTACGCGCGCTGCGCATCGGCATCGAGCCCTACATCATGATCATCTACGCAACGCCGCTGGTTGCGTTGATTCCGTTCATCTTGTCGATGATGGGCTTCGGCTTTGCACCCAAGGTGCTCGTGGTCTTCCTGTTCGCAGTATTTCCCGTGCTCTACAACACGGTCGAAGGCGCCCGCAGCATCAAGCCGGAATTGATCGAGGTCGCA
>DASSSM010000003.1:0-2290 GCA_035708425.1 Pseudolabrys sp. | reverse complement strand
CGATCAGTTCCTTGACGCTGTTGACCGGAATTGCACCGGCAACGCATAGCGCGAGTGGCGAATGCGCGACCGACGCGACCGCATCGAGTTCCGTGACCGGATCGAAGGTCGGCGTCATATCCTTGAACCCCGGCCGGATCGCGACTGCGTTCTCCGCCATCAGCAACGTGTAGCCATCCGGCGTGGAGGCCGCGACGTTCCGCCAGGCGATATAGCCGCTCGCGCCGGCGATGTTTTCGACATAGACCGTCTGCCCGAGTTCCTGGCCGAGTGCGCCCGTTAACAGGCGCGCGAGCGTATCGGTGGCGCCGCCGGGCGCGAAGCCGACGACCAGCCGGATCGGCCGGTTTGGATAGTCGGTCGTTGACTGTGCATGCGAAACGATCGGGACGGTGAGAACGGCACCGGCAAGTAGAGTCGCAAACAATCGGCGCATAATGGCTTCCTCGTCCTACTCCGCCTTGATGCCGGCGGCCTTGATCAGCGGCCACCACTTCTCGATCTCGGCCCTCTGGAATGCAGCGAGCGCCTCCGGCGTCTGTTGCTCGCGCGGCGGAATGTCCGCGCCCAGTCCAGTAAGCCGCGTGCGCACCGAGGGATCAGCGAGCGCATCGACGACGGCGCTGTTGAGCCTGGCAATCACGGCCTTGGGCGTGTCCTTCGGCGCCCACAGGCCAAACCAGATCGAGGCATAGAATCCCGGCAGCCCGCTCTCGTCGATGGTCGGAATTTCGGGCGCCGAGGCAAGCCGCGTCTTGGCGGTGACGCCATAGGTCTTGAGCAGGCCGCTGCGCACCTGCGGCAACGAGCTCGAGGCCTGGTCGAACACGAGATCGATCTGCCCCGCGATCAGGTCCTGCAGCACCTGCGGCGTGCCGCGATAGGGCACGAGCTGGAAATTCTTGCCGACAGCGATCTGGAAATAGACCGCGGTGAGGTGCGATGGGCTCCCTGGCCCCGCATTGCCGATCGTCACCTTGTCGGGGTTTGCCTTGAGCCGTGCGATCAGCTCGCGCAGATCCTTTTCCGGCGTGGCCTTGTTGGCGATCAGCAGCTGATGATTGCTCGGCAACAGCGAGATCGGCTCGAAGTCCCTGGCGAGGTCGTATTGCAGCGGATAGATCGCGCCGTTGACGACATGGGTGCCGAGATTGCCGAGCATGATAGTGTGGCCGTCCGCTGTCGCGCGCACCACGCGTCCGGTTGCGATGCTGCCGGCGGCGCCGGTGACATTCTCGATGACGACCGGCTGCCCAAGCGTCTCCCGCATACGCTCGGCGAGGATGCGCGCTAACACGTCGGCCGGCCCTGCCGCCGGGAACGGCACAACCAGGGTGATAGGCCGCGACGGATAGGTCTGCGCCGAGGCAACAGGCGCGAGCGCGGCGAGCGCGACCGTGCCGGCAGCCAACTGCAGGAATCCGCGGCGTGGAAATATCATGGCGCGTTCCTCCAGATATCCGTTGCTTTGCCGGTGACATTTCCGCCAGCGGATAGGCTAGGGTCGGCGGCCGCCCCCATCGCGACCGCGAAAGCAGATTGCAAAACGAAATGTCCGCTATGGGCCAGAAGTGGACATTTTCGCTGAATGTCCGCGCTAATAGCGGACATCAGCCATAGCTTAATCGCAGTATTCTACCGCCTACAAATTATCTTCGATCCAGTCAGCGGCGAAATCAATGCCGATTTGTCGGTTGTCGACGTGGGCATGCTCTGCGCCGCCTTCTTCGGTCGTGAAAATCTTGATTGTCTTGTTTTTCGAACCGACCGCATCAAAGAGCTTTTGGGCATTCTCGACAGGCACGACTCTATCGTTCGCGCCGTGAGTGATGAGAAAAGGGCACGTGATGTTCTTCGCTGCGTCCTTCAGAGTGAATTTTTTTGCGATGGCAATGCCGTCTTCCGCCGTTTCTGCCCCGACCACCCAGCGGAACTGGAAATTCGATTGCGCAACCGTGGTCGGAGAGTTGGCGTTTTTCTGCCTGATCTTCTCCTGCCACTCCGCAAGGTCCCAATGCAGTGCGGAAAGCGCGATGCATGCTGCGTAGCGCTTCTCGAAAGCGGCGATGCGGGACGAGTAATAGCCGCCAAAGCTGTAACCGAAGATGGCGATGCGCTTGGCGTCAACATCCGAGCGCTTGGCGAGATAGTCGAAAGCCGCCGTGCCAGGCACTTCGTAGTCGTAGCGGCTTGGCATGTCACGGATCCGTCGCGTCTCGCCCATGCCGGGACCGTCCAGTGCGAGGGTGTTAATGCCACGACGCGCGAACTCGCGGCCTGCGAAAAAGAT
>DASSSM010000002.1:0-4180 GCA_035708425.1 Pseudolabrys sp. | reverse complement strand
CGATATCGCCGGCGGCAGCTTCCCCGCCGTCATCAATATTCTCCTGGCCTTGCGGGCGCGCGACCAGAGCGGACAAGGCTGCCACATCGACATTGCGATGACCGACGCGATGTTCACCTTCACCTGGGCGGCGCTGGCGATCGGCGTTGCTACCGGGCGGTTTCCGAAACCGGGCGACCTATGGCTCGTCGGGGGTTCGCCGCGTTACCAGATTTACCCGGCGAAGGACGGCAAGCTGATCGCCTGCGGCGCGCTCGAGCCGAAATTCTGGGCGGCGTTCACTGCGGTCATCGGGTTACCAAAGGAATTCGCCGATGATACGCGCAATCCAAAGGCGACACGCGATGCGGTTGCAAAACTGATTTTGACGAAGACTTCGGACGAGTGGCGGCCGATCTTGGCGGCGGCCGACTGTTGCGCGACGGTGATCGTTCCGCTCGAAGAGGCGATGCGCGATCCGCATTTTGTCGAGCGCGGGCTGTTCGCACATCAGGTCGGGACGGACTCAGGTAAGACGTTGCCGGCACTGCCGTTGCCGATCGCGCCAGAATTTCGCACCGCGCCCGGAACGAAAAAGGCGCCGCAGCTCCGCTAACAGGCTGCTGAAAAACGTTTTTGAGTCATTCCGGGGCGCGCTGAAAGCGCGAACCCGGAATCCAGCCACATTGATTGTCTTGGTGGTTCTGGATTCCGGACCGCCGCTTCGCGGCGTCCGGAATGACAACGGGAGTTTGTCAACAGCCCGCTAGAGTGTTTCGCCGCGCATCAGGCGCGGCTGGCTCGCGGCCGGTGTAACACCCTCCCGCATGACCGCGCGGCGGAGGGGGCCGATCCGTTCGAGCAAGTAAAGACCCAGGCCGCGTGCGCCCTGCACGGGCAGGAAGTCACTCAGCAGCGAGCGGTTGAGCAGGTCGATCGCGAGCCTGCGGCTGCCGACATCCGCACGTCTCATGCGGTCATAGCGGGACGTCACATCGGCGCCGCCAATGTCGCGGCCGGCTCGTTGTGCGGCGACCACAAGCTCGGCGATCGTTGCTGCGTCGCGCAGGCCGAGATTGAGCCCCTGGGCGCCGATCGGCGGCAAGACGTGCGCTGCTTCTCCGACAAGCGCGATCCGTTCGCCAGCGAAGCGTCGCGCGGTCGAAACGGTGAGCGGAAACATGCCGCGCCCGGGTTGGACCTGCAGTTTGCCCAGGATCGAATGTGATGCCTGTTCGATCCTGGCGGCGAGCGCCAGGTTGTCCAGCGCGGCGAGCTCGTCAGCGGCGGCTGGGTCGAGCACCCAGACGAGGCTGGAGCGGTTGCCGGGAAGGGGCACGAGCGTGAACGGCCCGCTCGGGGTATGGAATTCCGTGGACGTGTCGTGGTGCGGACGGGAATGGGACAAACACAGTGTCATCGCGGTTTGCGGGTAACGGTGCTCATCGGTCGTGATGCCGGCAGCTGCACGGCAGACCGAGTGACGTCCGTCGGCGCCGGCAACGATCTTTGCGTGTAAGCGTTTGTCACCCTTCAAGCTGACCACCACGGCGTCAGCCAGCGATGACACAGCGACAACTTCATCCTCGACGATCGACAATGCGGGCAGGTTGCGTGCGCGCTTTGCCAGCGCGTCGATGAGATGGCGGTTTTCAATATTGTATCCGAAGGCATCGAGGCCGATCTCGTCGGCGGAAAATTTCACCTCAGGGGCGCGCCACAGGCGACCGGTGTCGTCGACGATACGCATGGTGCGCAGCGGGGCGGCCTTCTCCGCGCACATTGACCAAACGCCGAGCGTGTCGAGCGCCGCGACGGAACCGGCAAGCAGAGCGGTGGTGCGGTTGTCCGCCTTTGCGGGGCGCAGCCCGACACGCGCGGTATGAACGCCGCCTTCAGCCAACGAAATTGCGGCGGTGAGACCGGCCGGTCCGCCTCCGACCACGATGGCGGCAGGGTTATCGGCGCGCTTATGCGGCATTCAGGGCCTGGCCCGGTTGAATATTAACCGCAGTAGCACGGCCAGGCGGGGCCCGGAAACCACGCTGCTTTGTTGCGATTTCGCCTAGTCGCGCAATGCGCTATGCCAAAGGCGAAATGACGGAAACCACTGGCTACCGGTTCACGCATCTGGCGCCTGCCGAAGCGGGTCTCGGCCGAATTTTTGCGCGGCCGAAGGCGATTGCGGCCGGCTGTGTCATCATTATTGCGGGCCTCGGCTGGTTCTACCTCGCGCTGCTGATTGCCGCTCCGGCCGGTTCGTGGCTCGCCATGATGCAGGCAATCTGCCGCGCGTTTCCGGAGGGAGCCTGGAGTTCCTCCGCCGCCGCCGTCACAGCATCGATGTGGGGCGCGATGACGTTGGCAATGATGCTGCCGAGCGCATCCCCCATGATCCTGACTTATGCGGAGATCGCCGAAACCGCCGCGCGCAAAAGCGAGCGGATCGTATCGCCGCTCGTGATCGCGGCAGGATACGCAAGCGTGTGGCTGGTCTTTTCCCTCCTTGCGACTGTGATGCAGATCGTTCTCACGCGTGCCGCATTGCTCGATACCGGCATTGCGTCGGCGAGTGGAATTCTGACAGGGGCCATTTTCATCGGGGCAGGCGTCTATCAATTCTCGGCGCTCAAACATGCCTGTCTCACGCACTGCCAGAATCCGTTCCCGTTCTTTTTCACAAACTGGGCCACGACGCCCGGCGGAGTATTCCGCCTCGGGATAAAACAGGGGCTTTACTGTCTTGGGTGCTGTTGGGCGATGATGCTGGTGATGCTTGCGGTTGGGGTGATGAATGTGGCCTGGATGGCCGGGCTTGCCGCGGTGATGACAATTGAAAAGTTGCAGACGGGACGGCGCTTCGCCCACGGTGTTGGCGTGACGTTGATCGTCGTTGGAGCGGGTATTGCGGTGTCGGCATTTGCCGCACACTGGCACTAGCCTAAAAGCAAGAAACGGGAGTGGGACGTTGCGCGAGAGTTGGAGTCTGAAAGGCGAGCTGGCGTTGTCGTGCAGCTGCACGGTGTTTTGCCCCTGTGTCTTGTCGCGCGGCGACCATCCGCCGACCGAAAGCCGTTGCCAGACATGGGCCGGCATCCGCATCGACGAAGGGCATTTCGACAGCGAGGATCTGTCTGGAATCAAAGTCGGGCTGATGATGGACCTGCCCGGCATCATGTCGCGCGGCAACTGGACGGCCGCGCTCTTTGTCGATGACGCCGCTTCCGCTTATTCGGTGAAGGGATTGACGCGGATCTTCACGGGACGCGTGGGAGGAACGACGCATTTGCTCTCGATCCTGGTCGGACAATTTCTCGGCGTGCGCCAGGTTCCGATCAGCTACGAGACCCAGGGTGAGACACGCATCGTGCGCATCAAGGATTATGTCGACGGGGCGATCACGCCGGTGCGCGGCAAGGAGCCGGGGCAGAACGTCATCATCAGGAACAGCGACTACTGGATCGGGCCGGATGTCATTGTCTCGCGCGCCGACAAGTCGCGGTTTCGCGGTTATGGCCGCAACTGGAATTTGACGGGAAAATCGGCTGAGATCGTGAAGCTGAACTGGGGCAACGAGTGACGGATTTTGCGCGCATCCGCGCTTTCACGGTTCACGTTTTCACCGCGATGGGTGCAGCGCTGGCCCTGCTGGCGCTGATCCTGGCGACCGGCGGTCATTGGGCCGGTATGTTCTTTTGCCTCGGCATGGCATTGGTGGTGGATGGCCTAGACGGGCCGATGGCGCGGGCATTCGAGGTGGAAAAGCTGCTGCCGCGCTGGTCCGGCAATACGCTCGACCTCGTGGTCGACTTCACGACCTATGTTTTCGTCCCGGCCTTTGCGATCGCGGCCAGCGGGCTGTTGCCGCATGTTTTGGCGATCCCGTCCGCCTTCGTCGTGGTGATCACAGGCGCACTTTACTTCGCCGATCGCGAAATGAAGACCAGCGACAACTACTTCCGCGGGTTTCCCGCGGTTTGGAATTTGGCTGCCTTCTATCTCTATTTGCTCGAGCCGCCGGAATGGGCCGCCGCAATTTCAATCGTTATGCTTGCCGGGCTGAGCTTTGCACCGATCAAGTTTCTTCATCCCCTGCGCGTGCAGCGCTGGCGCCCGATCAACATCGGACTTTTGGCGGCATGGGCGGTTCTGGCGCTCATCGCCGTCGTTCAGGATCTCTCGCCGGGACTTTATGTAACGC
>DASSSM010000001.1:0-2256 GCA_035708425.1 Pseudolabrys sp. | reverse complement strand
CAAGTCCTCAAGACCGTCGCGGTTTGGCCCGCGTATTCGTCATTGCAACAGTGCAACAGCCTGACGAGGTATACAACACTTTGCGGGAGCGTTCTCCCGACACCGGCACTGAACCAATTTGATTTTTACAAGACGGAGAGTAGCTTCAAATCAACAGATGCGACGGGCGTCGCCGGTATGCACTCGAGCCATGGTGCCCTATGGCAAATGCGCGACTGAACGCTGTGATTGTCGGCGGCGGCATTGGCGGATTGTTCGCAGCGAACGCGCTTATCTCGCAAGGCCTGCGGGTATCCGTCTATGAGCAGGCCCCGTCCCTCGGTGAGGTGGGAGCAGGCGTATTCATAACGCCAAACAGCGTACGCCAATTGCAGCGGGTCGGATTGGGACCTCTGGTCGAGAAATGGGGAGCGAGGGTTGGCCCCGGCTCTCAATACTTTCGCCATGACGGGACTCCAATCGCGCCGGTCCAGGTTACTGACTCTGCCGGCTGGAACGCCACATTCGGAATGCATCGCGCCGATCTTGTCGAATTGCTCGCGAGCACGCTGGGTCCTGACGTGGTGCATACCGGCCACCGTTGCACGGGCTTCGCACAGGATAACAACGGCGCCCGCGTTTCGTTCGCCAACGGCACAGTCGTTGAAGGCGATATCGTCGTCGGATGCGACGGCATTCATTCAGAGCTGCGACCTTACGTGTTTCCGCCCTCGCGCCCGGTGTTCTCAGGGTCCGTCGCATACCGCGGGACAGTGCCGCACGAACGCGTTCCACAATGGCCTAACAATGTCTGTCTGATGTGGCTTGGCAAAGGAAAACACTTCCTGACATTTCCTCTGCGCCGCGGCACGCTCATCAACTACGTCGGGTTCGTTCCCGCAGACGAAGAGATGAAAGAATCATGGTCGGCGCCCGGCGATCCCGACCTCCTGCGGCACGAGTTTGCGGGCTGGGACCCGCGCATCGAGAGCCTTCTCGCGCAGGTGCAACTGACGTTCCGCTGGGCGCTCTACGATCGCGAGCCATTGCCGACCTGGACCAAGGGAAGACTTACCCTTCTTGGCGATGCCGCGCACCCGATGCTGCCGCACCTCGGACAAGGCGCCAACCAGTCGATCGAGGACGGCATGGCGCTTGCGACGATTCTTGCGCGCTCCAAGCCGGAGAGCGCGCCGGCCGCGCTCCTTGCCTATGAGCGGCTTCGCCGCGAGCGCGTCGCGCAGGTGCAACGTGGCGCGCGCGAAAACGGGCTGCGCTACGACTCCGCCTATTCCGACCTGGGTATTCGCGACGCCGAAATCGCCGCACACGCAGCCTTCCGCAGGAAGCTTTACGATCACGACGTCGTTCCCGATGCACAGGCCGCGGCATTGGCTCTGGCCTGATGGGGGCAAACCGTGACGCGCATCCTTGTCACCGGCGCATCGGGCTTTGTTGGACGCGCTCTGGTCGCCGAGCTCGCCGATGCCGGGCATTCCGTGCGCGCGGCGATGCGGCAGCCCGCGGACATTTTCCCGCGCTCGGTCGAGGTGATCGCCGTATCGGATCTGACGCGCCCGGTCGAATGGCGGCCGCTGCTCAGGGACATCGACACGGTGGTTCACCTCGCCGGCATCGCGCATGCCGGACCGGAGATTGCCGAGCAGGCCTATGACCGGGTCAATCGCCTTGCGACCGCCGAACTGGCGAGCGCCGCGAAAATCATGGGCATCAGGCACCTGGTCTTCATGTCGTCGATCCGTGCGCAGAGCGGACCGGCATCCGACGCGATTCTGCGCGAGACCAACGCGCCACGGCCGACTGACTTTTATGGACGCTCCAAGCTTGCCGCCGAGGACGCTGTGCGCGCCGCCGGCGTGCCGTTCACGATCCTGCGGCCCGTGTTGATCTACGGTCCGGGCGTCAAGGGAAACTTCGCGCGCCTGATGGAGCTCGCGCGAAAACCGTGGCCGCTGCCGCTCGGCCTGTGCCGCAACCGCCGCTCGCTGCTGGCGCGGCGAAACCTGATCGACGCCGTTCATTTTGCGGTGACGTCACCCGCGGCAAAAAACGAGACCTACGTCGTGGCGGATCCCGCGCCGCTGACTTTGGCCGAGATCGTGACGGCATTGCGCGCGGGCGAAGGGCGAAGATCGGGCTTGCTGCCCGTGCCGCCGGGGCTGATTGCCCTCGCCTCAGCAGCGCTCGGTCGCGCCGAAGAATGGCAGCGTCTGGGCGGAGTACTCGTCGCCGATCCCGCAAAGTTGATGCAGGCCG